>NZ_JBIQNC010000057.1:0-24225 GCF_044462705.1 Xenophilus sp. | reverse complement strand
GTCGCCCAGGGTGTCGACCAGGGTGCCGTCCAGGTCCACCATGGCGGCGTCGAACGGGGAGAGATCGAAGCCGGCGGCGTTCGCGGCGGGTGGCGGGGTCGGTGACATTCGGGGCTGCGCTCTGGAGCCCCGGATATTAGAGGAAGCGCCGCGCGCGGCTCAGGCGGGCACGGCGTCGGCCGGGCTGCGCCGGTCTGCAGAAGCGGCTTCCAGCTCGCGCTCCAGCCCGGCCAGGTGCCGGCCCGTGATGTAGCCGAAGGTCATGATCGGGCCGAGCGTGATGCCCGCGCCGGGGTAGTTGCCGCCCATCACGCTGGCCCGGTCGTTGCCCACGGCATACAGGCCGGCGATGGGCCGGTCGTCGCGGTCGAGCACGCGCCCGACCACGTCGGTCGTGATGCCGTCGAAGGTGCCCAGGTCGCCCATGACCAGGCGCAGTGCGTAGTAGGGCCCCTTGCCGATCGGCGCCACGTTCGGGTTGGGCCGGTGGTCCGGGTCGCCGAGGTAGCGGTTGAACGAGGTGGAGCCGCGGCCGAACTGGCGGTCCTCGCCGTGCACCGCGCCCTGGTTGTACTCGCGCACGGTCTGCGCGAGCCCGGCGGCGTCGATGCCGGCCTTGCGCGCCAGCTCCTCCAGCGTGCGGCCCTTGACGAGGTAGCCCTTGCGCACCAGCGGGCCCAGCGGCATGGGCGCGGGCTTGGCGTAGCCCAGGCCGTACTTGGAGATGGTGGCCTGGTCGCACACGAGCCACATGCCGGTGTCCTTGCCCAGGCCGGCGCGGATCATCGCCGCGCCCACGTCGTGGTAGGAGTTCGACTCGTTGGTGAAGCGCCGGCCGTCGCGCAGCACGCCGATGACGCCCGGCTTGTAGCGGTCCAGCAGGTGCGGGAAGGCGCCGTAGCGTCCCTGGCCCATCGGCACCTTGGAGGTGGGCATCCACGCGGCGGGGGCGCTGTAGCGGATGTCCACGCGCCCGCCCACCTGCTCGGCCAGGCGGGCGCCGTCGCCGGTGTTGGTGGCCGGCACGGGCGAGAAGTGCTCGCCGCCGCTGCGCACGTGCGGATAGGCGCGCGCGATGCGCTGCACGTCGTGCGAGAAGCCGCCGCCGGCCAGCACCACGCCCTTGCGCGCCAGGATGCGGCGCGGGCCCTCGGGGCCGTCGACCAGCGCCCCGATGACGTGCCCCTGCTCCGTCAGGAGCTGCTGCGCGGCGGTGGAGGTGTGGATCGGGATCTCCAGGTCCAGCGCCGAGCGCGCGAGCCGGGCGGCCAGCGCGTTGCCGCTGGTCACGTTCACGCCGCGGCCGAAGCGGACCAGTTCGCGCAGGTGGTTGAACAGCCGCCGCACCACGTAGCGGAAGGACGCGAACGAGCGCGTGAAGCGGAAGAAGTGCTTCAGGTCGGCGTTCGCGGAATTGAACATCATCCCCATGAACGTGATGGTGGCCAGGGGCGGGCGCAGGCGCGCCATGTCCGCGCCGAGGCCGCGGATGTCGTAGGGCGCGGCCAGGATGGAGCGGCCGATGTCCACGCCGCCGTCCGCGTCGGGGTGGTAGTCCGGATACAGCGTCGGGATGAACTTGACCTCGGTCTCGCGTTCGAAGAACGCCACCATCTCGGGACCCTTGTCGATGAAGGCTTCCACCGAGGGGCCGTGGTAGCCGGCGCCGGCCTCGGCCTTCATGTAGCGCAGCACCGCCTCGCGGCTGTCGGCGTAGCCGGCCTGCTTGGCGTGCGGCGACAGGGGAATCCACAGCACGCCGCCGGAGAAGGCGGTGGTGCCGCCGAACACCGGCTCCTTCTCCACCACGACCACGTCCAGGCCGTGCTTCTTCGCCGTCACCGCCGTCGACAGGCCGCCGGCGCCGGCGCCGATGACCAGCACGTCGCATTCCACGACCGGCAGATCGTCCGTGTTCATGCCTGCGCCTCCAGCGCGCGGACCTCGCTGCGCAGCCGGTCGAAGTAGTGGCTCATCTCGGCCTCGGCGGCATCCGCGTCGCGCTCGCGCATGTGCGTGAGGATCTTGCGCCGCACCGGCACCAGCTCGGGCCGCGAGCGCAGCGTGGCGTCGCTCTGCAGCACATGGCGCAGCAGCGTGGTCAGCGTGTCGGCCACCAGCACCAGGACGTCGTTGTGCGCGGCGCGCGTCACCAGCCGGAAGAACTCCACGCTCGCCTCGGCGCGGCTCGAGGCGTCGTCGTAGCCCTCGATCTCGCTGATGTTGCGCTCGATGGCGTCGAAGTCTTCCTCGGTGCCGTTCTCGCAGGCCAGACGCAGCAGCATGCAGTTGACCAGGCGGCGCGCCTGGTCGAGATGGCCCGACTCCATCCGCCCGCTGGCCGCGAGCTCGCGCAGCGACTGCGTGAGCATCATGTACGCGCCCTTGTAGAACACCAGCGAGGGCTCCTGACGGCCATGCTCGAAGCGCGCCACGTGGCCGAGGAACAGCACGTGGTCGCCCGCCTCGTGCTCGGCGAACTTGTCGCACTCGAAGCTGGCCACGCTGCCCTCGATCACCGGCAGGCCGCGGTGGCCCGGGTGCCAGCCCACGCCCTCGAATTTGTCGGCGACCGCGCCGCTGGCGAAGCGCGCCGACAGCTCCTTCTGGTCCTCCGCGAGGATGTTGATGGCGAAGGCACCAGTCTGGCGGAAGGCGTCCAGGCTCTTGCTGGCCAGGCGCAGGCCCCAGGAGACCAGCGGCGGGTCGAGCGAGACCGAGCTGAACGAATTGCAGGTCAGCCCCACCGGACGGCCGTCCGCCCCCGTGGTGGTGATGATGGCGACGCCGGTGGGGAAGCTGCCCAGCGCATTGCGGAAGGCGCGCGCATCGAACAGCGAGGTCTCGGAGAGCGAGGACATGGTGGTGCGGGCTTCGATTGAATGGTTTGACCATTATATGTACACTGACCCGGCAATTCAACCAACGGAAGGTTCGCAATGACACGTAGGGTCGCCATCGTGGGCACCAGCGCGATACCGGTCGGGCGGCACCAGACGCGCGCCGACGAGCCCCTGCAGGTGCTCGAGCAGGAGATCATGACGCGGCTGGTGGTGCAGGCCGTGCAGGACGCCGGCGTGGAGAAGAAGGACATCGGCAGCCTGGTGCTCACCCTGCCGCGGCCGTACACGCTGCAGAAGTACTTCTCCACCTTTCTCGTCAGCCACCTGCGCCTGAACTGCGCCGGCAGCGTGCTGGAGGTGATGGGCAACGGCATGACGGCGGCGGTGTGCTTCGACCGCGCCTGCGACGAGATCCTGCTCGGCCGCACCGACGTGGCGCTGGCCCTGGGCATCAACATGGAGGCGGCCACGCCCTCCTCCGAGCACGCGATGAGCAGCATGCGCACCACCGGCGACGTGGACTTCCACGCCTCCAGCGGCTTCATCCCGATCAGCTGGTACGCGATGGACGGCATGCGCTACATGCACGAGTACGGCGCCACGCGCGAGCACCTGGCGTCGGTGGCCGTGAAGAACCGCTGGCACGCCTCGATGAACCCGCTGGCGCAGTACCGTACGCCGATCACGATGGAGGAGGCGCTGGCGCAGCGCCCCATCGTGGAGCCGCTCGGCCTGTACGACGTGCCCGGCCGCAGCGACGGCGCGGCCTGCCTGGTGCTGGCCTCCGAGGAGGTCGCCAAGTCGCTCGGCCGCCCCTACGCCCTGGTGCGCGGCCGCGGCTTCTGCCACGACGGCTCGCACCAGATCAACGAGGTGCCCAACGACATGACCGAGCTGATCGCCGCCAAGCAGGCGGCGGCCACCGCCTATGCGCAGGCCGGCATCGGCGCCGGCGACATCGACGTGGCCGAGTTCTACGCACCCTGCACCATCGTCGAGGTGCTGGTGAGCGAGGCGGTGGGCTTCTTCGGCCGCGGCGCGGGCGCGCCGGCTGCCGCAGAGGGCCAGACCCGGCTCGGCGGCCGCATCCCCATCTCCACCTCGGGCGGCCTCACCTCGCGCGGCCACCCGGCCTACGTGACCTCGCTCTACAACTACTGCGAGATGGCCGACCAGCTGCGCGGCCGCGCCGGGGAGCGCCAGGTGAAGGACGCCCGCCTGGGCCTCACCACCGGCGAGCTCGGCAACTACAACGCCGCCCTGGTGCACGTGCTGGAGGCCCAACGATGACCACGCTCGAGAGCATTGCCGTCGCACGCACGCGTGCCTACCCGCCGCGGATCTCCGCGTTCACGCAGACCTTCTGGGAGGGCCTGCGCGAAGGCCGCTGGCAGACCACCTGTTGCGACGCCTGCGGCAAGTTCACCTTCCCGCCCAAGCCGGTCTGCCCGCACTGCTGGGCGGAAAAGATGGCCTGGAAGCCGCTGGGCGCGCGCGGCACGCTGTATTCGTGGACGCGCATCCACGCCGCGCCGAAGGTGTTCGTGGCCGAGGCGCCCTACGCCGTGTGCGTGGTCGACCTGGACGTCGGCCTGCGCATCGCCACCCGGCTGGTCGAGCGCGAGGGGCGCCCCTTCGCGTGCGGCATGCCCGTCGAGCTGGTCGTCCTGCAGTACGAGGACGGCCCCCTTCTGGCTTCGCGCCCGCTCCCGGGCTGAGGAGGAACCCATGTTCTACGAACTCCGCACCTACACCTGCATGCCCGGCAAGCTGCCGGTGGTGCTCAAGCGCTTCGAGACCGTCACCCTGGGCCTGTTCGAGAAGCACGGCATCCGCCGCGTGACGCCGCTGTTCACGGTGGCGCTGGGCGAGGACAACAACCAGGTCAAGTACGTGCTCGAGTGGCCGTCCCACGAGGCGCGCGAGCGCGCGTGGACCACCTTCCGCGCCGACCCGGCCTGGGCCGCCGCGCTGGCCGAGAGCGAGAAGGACGGCCCGACCGTGGCGCGCATCGCGAACGAGCTGCTGGCGGCGGCGCCCTTCTCCCTGAAGTAGCAGGCCGCCTCCATATCCGGCGCGTCGATAATAGAGCGGTCTGAACATTTCAATGGACCGCATGAAAGACGCCGCGGAATCGAGCCTGGGCTTCGAGCCCATCGCGCCCTCGCGCGCCTTCGAGGAAATCGCCGCCCAGATCAGGGAACTGGTGGCCAGCGGACGCCTGAAGCCCGGCGACCGGCTGCCCGCCGAGCGCGATCTCTCGGCCAAGTTCAAGGTCAGCCGCAACACGCTGCGCGAGGCCCTGCGCGCGCTCGAGCTGAGCGGCATGATCGAGCTGCGCAAGGGCGCGGCCGGCGGCGCGTTCGTGCTGCCGGGCAGCTCGGGCGTGGTGGTCAACGGCCTGCGCGACCTGTACCACCTGGGCGCGATCAAGCCCGAGGACCTCACCGAGGCGCGCGTGTGGCTGAGCCAGATCGTGGTGCGGGTGGCCTGCGAGCGTCTCACCGAAGAGGACCTGGCGGCGCTCGAACGCAACGTCGAGCTGGCCGCGCAGGCCACCAAGGCCGGCAACTTCGCCCTGCGCGCCGAACTGCACCAGCAGTTCCACAACCTGCTGGCCGCCGCCACGCGCAACCCGATCATCACCATCACCATGGAAGGCGTGCTGGAGGTGATGCGGGAGTTCATCAAGACCATCGGCCCGAGCGACAACGCCTACACCCTGCCCTCGCGCCGCCGCCTGCTCAAGCACCTGCGCGCGCGCGACGCCGACGCCGCGGCCGCCGAGATGACCAAGTTCCTCGGCCGGCTGCAGGCGAACTACCTGGACCTCTGGAACTCGCGCAAGAGGTGAGTCACGCGCCGGCCGCCGCCGCCGCCGCGAAGTGGCCGGCACGGCGCCCCGAGGTCACCGCCCAGCACAGGTGGTGGCCGTTGCCCGCCAGCAGCACGCCGCCCTGCCCCGCCGCGCCCGCGGCCCACAGGCGCGGGATCGCGCCGCCGTCCATGCGCAGCACGCGGTGCGAGGCGTCCACCGCCAGCCCGCCGTCGGTGATGACGATGCGCGCCTCCAGCGGCCCCAGGGCGTGCAGCGGCGCCTGCCAGCCGCGGCCCTGCAGCGACCGCTCCAGCGCGCCGGCCGGCAGGCCCATGCGGCGCGCCAGTTCGGCCGGCGAGCCGGCCTGGCGGTACAGATCCTTGCGGTGGCGCCGGTAGTCCGGCAGGTAGGCGAAGGCCACGCCGGGCGCGGTCGAGACGGCGTGCGGGGCGGCCGAGAAGCGGCGCGCGAGCGCATCGTCGAGCACCAGCCACGCCTGCCCGCCGGGCTGCGCCGCGATCGCCAGGCCGGGCGCCTGCGACTCGTCCACGAAGCGCTCGCCGTCCCGGTTGACCAGGACCGCGCCGCCGCGCAGCAGGGCCGCCTCGGGCCCGAGCGAGGCGGTCATGAACGACATCACGAAGGGCCGGAACAGCGCGGCCGGCAGGGTCGCCAGCGCCAGCTGCATGAGCTTGCCCAGCGCCCAGGAGGGCGGCAGGCGCTGCAGCAGGCTCGGCACCGCCGGCGCACCGAAGCGCAGGCCGGGGCCGTAGACCACCTCGCCGTTGACGATGTGCGCGCCGACCGCCTCGGCCAGCCGGTGGCCGTCGCCGGTGGCGGTGGGATTGACGCCGGGGACGCCCGCGAGCTCCGGGCGGAAGCGCGACTTCAGCGCCGCGCCGTTGCTGTAGTCGCCGGCGCACAGCACCACCCCGCGCCGGGCCTCGATCTCGACCGGCCGGCCGCCGAGCGTCGCGGCCACGCCGCGCACGCCGCCCTCGGCGTCGGTCAGCAGCGCGGTGACCGGCGCGTCGAACGCCAGCTTCGCGCCGCACCGCCGCGCCTCGCGCGAGAGGTAGTAGGGATAGGCGCGCGAGTTCGGCAGCACGTTGTGCATGCGCGGGTGCCGGTGCGGCGGATCGGCCGTCGGCCCGTAGAAGCACAGCCCCAGCGACATCAGCCAGTGCAGCGTGTCGGCCGCGTTGTCGACCAGCAGGCGGCGCAGCGCGCGGTTCTCCTGCGCCGCGAACGGACCCATGAAGTGGTCCATGTCCTCGAAATGCTCGTCGGGCGTGTCGACGATGCCGGCGCGCTGCTGCAGCACCGAGCCGGCCGCGTTGATCGAGCCGACCGACAGCCGGCTGCTGCCGCCCGCGACGGGGTTCTTCTCGAGCACCAGGACCTCGGCGCCGGCGCCGGCGGCCTCGATGGCCGCCGAGAGGCCCGAGGCCCCCGCGCCCACGACGATGACGTCGGCCGCTGCCACCACGCGCGCGCTCAGACGACCTGCAGTTCCTGCACCAGGTAGATGCCCACCGGTGCGAGCAGGGCGTCGTCGTGGATCAGCCGGCGGCCCGCCTCTCCTGCCAGCGCGGCGCGGGCGGCCTCGGCGTCGTCGAACCACAGCTCGCCGACCGCCTCCGCGCCTTCGGGGTCGCCCGAGGGCACGCCGGCGGCCACGGGATGCGCGCGGTCGGTGACGAAGTTCTGCACGAAGCGCCCCGCGCCGGGCACGGCCGCCGCGCCGGCCCGGCCGGCGAGCCAGCGCTCGCGCAGGCCGGCACGGGCCACGCCCTGGCGCCGCGTGCTCACCCACAGCAGCTTGGCCGCCCCGCCGGACCCGGGCTGCACCTCGTCGGCCTCGATCACGAGGATCGTGATGCCGCCCTGGAACTTCGGGATGTCGAGCTTGCAGGCCGCGTACTCGGGCGAGGCGTCCGACACCTCCATCGCGGCCACGCTGTCGAACGCGAGCTGCGCGATGCCGTCGACCGCCTGCACCGGCGAGGCCGGCTGCTCGTACAGGCGCTCGAGGATGTGGTTCTGCCGGTAGGACCGCAGCCCCGGCAGGCGCGCGGCCAGCGGGCCGTGCACCTCGATCCAGTGGCGCCGGAACTGCGCCTCGTCGATGCCGGCGCGCCGGTTGAACAGGGCGCAGCGATAGACCGTCACGCTCAGAACTTCAGGCCGTACTTGGCACCCAGCTCCTTGAAGCCGAACACGCGTGCGGCGCTTTCGCCCAGCACCTTCGCCCGCGACGCCTCGGTGAGGCCGCCCATCTGCCGCTCGATGGCCTCGGCCGAGTGCGGCCAGGTGCCTTCGTGGTGCGGGTAGTCGTTGGCCCACATGAAGTTGTTCTCCAGGCCGTGCTCCTCCATCAGCGCGAGGCCGGCGCGGTCCTCGCCGAAGGTGGCGAAGCCCTTGGCCTTGAAGTAGTCGGAGGGCAGCGCCTTGAGCTTGGGGCGCACCCAGAAGTGGTGCTTCAGGTAGGCCTCGTCCATCGCGTCGAGCATCCACGGCACCCAGCCGATGCCGGCCTCCACGCTGCCGAAGCGCAGGTCGGGGAAGCGCTCGGCCACGCCGGACGCGCAGATGTTCACCAGCGGCTCCAGCGTGGGCGAGAGCGAGTGCACCACGTAGTTGACCACCGCGCCGCCGTTGCCGCGCGTGGTGCGCGGGTCCTTGCCGGTGGAGACGTGGAAGGTGACCGGCACGTCGGCCTCCACGAAGCGCGCCCACATCGGATCGAAATCGACCTTGTTGTAGTTCAGCTCGTTCGTCTTGGGCGGCCCGAACAGCGGCTTGCACGGCAGCGTGAAGTGGCGGAAGCCCAGCTTCAGGCAGCGGTCGATCTCCTTCATCGTGGCCTCGATGTTGCCGGTGGACAGGGCCGCGGCGGGCGAGAGCCGGTCGACGTAGGGGCCGAAGTTCTCCCAGGCCCAGGTGTTGTAGACCTCGCACTGCGCGTGGGCGAAGTCGGGGTCGAACGTGTACCACATGCCCAGGCCCTTGCCGGGGAAGATGATCTCGCCGTCGATGCCGTCCAGCTCCAGGTCCTTCAGGCGCTGCTCGACCGACGGGCCGCGCTCGGAGGCGGTGGCGCCGGCCTTGGAGCGGGCGAGATCCTCGCCTTCGAGCTTGGCCAGGATCAGGCGGTCGGGCAGCTCGGACGCCTCCATCTTGCGCCACTGCACGCCCTTCTCGTCCACCCACACCTTGGGCAGGCGGTCCTTGTACTTGGCGTCGATGCGCTCGGCCCACAGGTTGCCGGGCTCGTTGGCGTGCGTGTCCGCCGAGATCATCAGGTACTTGTTGGGCGCGCCCGGCCGTGCGGACTTGGCCCAGCCTTCCGCTCCGGGCGTGGCCAGGCGCCACTTGTTGGCTTCGTTGACGACGATTTCGCTCATGACGGTGTCCTCGAGGGGGTCAGATCAGAAGATGGATGGCTTGACCATACTATGTTGAATGGTTTGACCATTTTAGAAAGCGCGCAGGCGATGTCAAGGGCCATGCGGCCCCGGCAGGCACCAGAAAGGGAAGGAGGGGCGGGAAGCGGCCGGGCCGGCGCGCTCAGCGCGCCGGCGGCGCGGTGCGGCGCGGCGCGGCCGCGGCGCCGTCGGCGGGGCCGCTGATGCCCTCGTGGACGATCGTCAGGTATTGGTCCATGCTGCGCACGGCGGCGTCGGCGTCGCGCGCGCGCATGGCCTTGAGGATGTTGCGCCGCACGGGCACGAGTTCGGGGCGCGCCTTGCGGCCGGTGCGGTCGATCATGTCGCGGATGATGTCCGACAGGGAGTCCACCAGCATGATCAGCACCTCGTTGCGGGTGGCGCGCGCGATCAGGCCGAAGAAGCGCACGCCTTCGTCCGCGCGATGCTGCAGGTCCTCGCTGCGGTCGATCTCGGCCATGTTGGCCTCCAGCGCGGCAAAGTCCTCCTCGCCGGCGCGCTCGCAGGCCAGCCGGATCACCACGCCGTTGATCAGCCGCCGCGCCTCGGCCAGGCTGGGCGCGGACACGCGGCCCAGGAACACCAGGTCCTGCAGCGACTGCGTGAGCATCGCCGGGTTGCCGTCGCGGATGAAGGCGCCGCCCTTGACGCCCTTCTGCAGCGAGACCACGCCCGAGATCTCGAGGGTGCGCAGCGCCTCGCGCACGGCGGGGCGGCTGACCTTGAACTCCAGGGCCAGGTCGCGCTCGGCGGGCAGCTTGTCGCCGGGCTGCAGCGCGCCCGAGGCCAGGCGCTTGCGGATCTGCTCGCAGATCTCCTCGAAGACACGGCGCGTCTTCACCTGCTGGAAGATGAGTTCCTGGTCTCCGGTCTGCATCCGCTCCTGCCCCTTGGTCATCCGGCAAGCATAGCCCATGCAAGCGGCAAAGCGGCGCAAATTCCGGGCAGGTGTTTTAATGGACATACCATTAGAATTCAAAATCATGACTACTCCGCCCCCCATGATCGACCTGCCGCGAGGCAGGCCCCCGGCGTCCGGTCCGGCGGCCCGCGCCGGATCGCGCACGGGCGGGAACGCGTGCGGCGCCGCGCCGCGGTTGCTGCCGAGCTGAACGCATGCGGCATTCGGGGGCGACGTGGCTCGTGCTCATGGCGCTGCTCACGGTGGCCGACCTGCTGCGGCCCTCGCCCGCGCTGGTGTGGGGCGCCGCGGCCTGTGCCGCGGTGTTCCTGGCGCTGGCGTACCGGCACGTGCCGCCGGGCATCCGGCGCGCCAGCGTGGTGCTGGGCACGCTGGCGCTCGCTCTGGTGCTGTTCACGCACGTCCCGCTGGAATCGCTGCGCCGCGGCGTGGCGATCGGCGCGCTGATGGCCTCGCTCATCAGCTCGGTCACGCTGCTGGCGCGCGCCGCGCTGCGCAGCAGGGGCAGCCAGGCGCTCGCCGCGCACCTGCTGCGGCAGGAGGCCTCCACCCGCTGCGCCTCCTTCGCCCTGGCCTGCCAGCTGTTCGGCGGCCTGCTCGGCCTGGCCGGCGTGAGCATGCTGCTGGAGATCGCCTCGCGCGGCGACGCGGCCGACCCCGAGCGGCTGCCGGTGTTCGCCGCCATCATGCGCAGCTTCTCGGCGGCGACGCTGTGGAGCCCGATGTTCAGCAACGTCTCGATCCTGCTGGCGCTCTACCCGGGCCTGACCTGGTTCTCCCTGCTGCCGCTGTGCATCGGCATGGCCGCCGCCACCGTCGCCATGGTGCTGGTCATGGACTGGCTGCGGCTGCGCGGGCGGCGCGCGCCCGCCGCGGCCGCCCGCGCGGTGGCGCAGGACGCGCGGGCGCTGCGCGAGCTGCTGCCGATGCTCGCCTGCATGGGCGGCTTCCTCGTCGCCGTGGTGCTGCTCGGCTGGCTGCTCCACATCGCGGTGGCGGGCGCGATCGTGCTGCTCGTGCCCGTCGCGGCGCTGCTGGTCAACGCACTCCAGGCGCCGCCGGGCGAGCCGCGCTGGCGGCGCGGCCTCGCCGAGCTGCGCGCGGACGTCGGCCGCCTGCCGCTCCTGGCCGGCGAAGTCGCCCTGTTCATGGCGGCGGGCTGCGGCGGCACGGTCATCGCCAGCGCCGTGCCGCAGGCCTGGACCCAGGCCGCCGGCCAGTGGCTGGCGCCCTACCCCGTGCTGGCCTGCGCCGCGCTGATGCTGTCGGTGGTGGCGCTGTCGTTCATGGCGGTCCACCCGGTGCTGTCGGTGGTCTTCGTCGCGACCTGCTTCCCGCCGGCGCTGGTCGGCCTGCCGGTGGCGCCGCACGTGCTGTCGATCCTCGTGGGCTGGTCGGTGTCGGGCACCGTCTCGCCCTTTTCCATGCTGTCGCTGATGGCCAGCCGCCATGCGGGCGTGTCGGTCTATGCCGTGAGCCTGCGGGCGAACCACCGCTTCGCCCTGCTGTGCGGCGTGGTCGCCGCGCTGGCCCTGGGCCTGCTGGCCACGCCCTGGCATCCGCACAGTTGAAACCCCCGAAGAACCCGCATACAGGAGAGACGTCCATGTCCACACCCACCCCGAGCGGCCCCCTGGCGGGCCTGCGCGTCATCGAGTTCGCCGGCATCGGCCCCGGCCCCTTCGCCTGCATGCTGCTGTCGGACATGGGCGCCGACGTGGTGACCGTCGACCGGCCCGGCAAGCGCCTGGGCGAGCCGCACAACATCACCGGGCGCGGCCGCACGGTGGTGCTGGCCGACCTGAAGGACGAGGCGGCGCGCGCGTCGGTGTTCGACCTGATCGCGCAGGCCGACGTGCTGATCGAGGGCTACCGCCCCGGCGTGATGGAGCGCCTGGGCTTCGGGCCGGAGCCGGTGCTGGTGCGCAACCCGCGCATCGTCTATGGCCGCATGACCGGCTGGGGCCAGCACGGCCCGCTGGCGCAGGCCGCCGGGCACGACCTGAACTACATCGCGCTCACCGGCGCGCTGGCCGCCATCGGCCCGAAGGACGGCGTGCCGGTGCCGCCGCTGAACCTCGTCGGCGACTACGGCGGCGGCAGCCTCTACCTGATCGTCGGCGTGCTGGCGGCGCTGCGCGAAGCCGCGCGCTCGGGCCGGGGCCAGGTGGTGGACGCCGCCATGACCGACGGCGCCATCTCGCTGATGAGCAACTTCGTGAGCCAGCGCATGCGCGGCGTGTTCACCGAGCAGCGCGGCAGCAACATGCTCGACGGCGGCGCGCCCTACTACCGCGTCTACGAGACGGCCGACGACCGCCACGTGTCGCTGGGCGCGATCGAGCCGCAGTTCTTCGCCGACTTCTGCGAGCGCGTCGGCCTGCCGGCCGAGCTGCGCGACGCGCAGAACGATCGCGCGCAGTGGCCGCGCCTGCACCAGGAGATCGAGCGCATCTTCCGCTCGCGCCCGCTGGCCGAGTGGTGCGAGGCGCTGGAGGGCACCGACGTGTGCTTCGCGCCGGTGCTGCCGCTGTCGCAGGCCGAGGCGCACCCGCACAACGTGGCGCGCGGCGCCTTCGTCGAGGTGAACGGCGTGAACCAGCCCGCCCCGGCCCCGCGCTTCTCGCGCACGCCCTCGCGCATCCAGGGGCCCGCGCCGGCCGAGGCCACGCCGCTGGCGTCGGTGCGCGATCGCTGGGCGGCGCCGGCCGGCTGACCGGCGGCCGCGATGCTCAGGCGCCCACGCAGCGCCACTGCATGAGGGTGAAGGGCGGCGAGGCCTGCGCGTGATGCTCGAACACGCCCTCCACTTCTGCCCCGATCTCCACCGCCTGCATCGGGTCGCCGAGCAGGTTGCCCAGCATGCGCACGCCGCCCGCCTGCGGCAGCTCGACCACCACCACCAGGTACGGGCCGTGCTCCTTCAGGCAGGGATGCACCGGATGCCACGCGCGCTCCCAGCTGTAGATGCGCCCGCGCGGCGCCACCTCGACCCAGGCCGGGTCGAAGCGGTGGCAGTGGTGGCAGATCCACTCCGGGCCGAACTGCCAGGTGCCGCAGCCCCCGCAGCGCTGCACCAGCAGCCGGTTCTCGCGCAGCGCGCTCCAGTACGGCGCCGACAGGCCGTCGGCCTCGGGCACGGGGATGGGCAGGCCGGCGGGCAGGTACGCCTGATGACTGACATTCGCGCTCACAGCGTGGCCTCCGATCCGACAAGAAGATTGCTCACCGGCGTGACCATCGGCCCGCCGATCACCAGCGACACATCGTGGCGCGGCGCCTGCGCGGTGGAGGTGCCGCGCACCTGGCGCACCGCCTCCAGCACCAGCTCGAAGCCGTGCATGTAGCACTCGGCCAGGTTGCCGCCGCTGGTGTTCAGCGGCAGGCGGCCGTCGGGCGCGAGCAGGTTCTCCAGGCGCAGGAAGTCGTTGGCCTCGCCCGGCGCGAAGAAGCCGTGCTCGGCCAGCGCCATCAGCACGCCGCCGGTGAAGTTCTCGTAGCTCTGCACGGAGCCCACGTCCGAAGGGCCGATGCCGGCCATGCGGAACAGGTCGGGCGCCACCGTGGAGAAGCTGGAGCTGGCGTAGTTCGGCGCGTTGTGCGCGGGCGCCGCCACCCGGTGGTCCGAGCCCGTCGCCGCGCCCAGCACGTACACCGGGAGCCCCTTGAAGTCCTTCGCGCGCTCGGCCGGCACCATGATCACGGCGGCCGCGCCGTCGTTCTCCATGCAGCAGTCGAACAGGTGGAAGGGCTCGACGATCCAGCGCGAGTCGTCGTACTTCGACTCGGTCAGCGGCTTGCCGTGCATCACGGCGCGAGGGTTGCGCTGCGCGTGCGCGTAGGACGCCATGGCGATGGCGCGCAGCGCCTCCTGGCGCACGCCGTGCTCGTGCATGAAGCGGCGCGCCTTCATCGCGAACTTCTGCCCCGGCGAAAGCACGCCGTAGGGCGCCTGCCAGGCCATGTCGCCGGAGATGGTCGGGCTGGCCGGCGCCTGGCCGAAGCGGCCGAACTGCCCCTGCGCCAGCGCCCGGAAGGCCACCACGCAATCCGCCAGCCCGCCAGCGATGGCCGCCGCGCCGTTGGCCACCGCCGCGCAGTTGCCGCCCCCGCCGCCGCCCCACTGCATGGTGGTGGAGCGCAGCCGCTTCACGCCCAGCGCGGCGGCCAGGCGCGAGGCGTCGTTGCGGTCGTTGCTGTACGAGGCGAAGCCGTCGATCTCGTGCGGGCCGATGCCGGCGTCGGCGCACGCGGCCAGGATCGCCTGCAGCGCCAGCTTGAACTCGGCGTGCGGTGACTGCCCGTGGCGGTAGTAGGTGGTCTCGCCGATGCCGACGATCGCGACGCGGCCGCGCAGTGTCCTGTCTCTCATGTCGATCGAATGGCTGATATTTGAATGGATGGACCAATGCTATCACAGCACCTATACTCCGCAGCCTTCGACAAGGAGAGCACGATGCGCTGGAAGCACAGGCCCGAAGGCTCCAACTGGGGCGAGTTCGGCGAGGACGACCAGATCGGCCGCATGAACCTGCTGACGCCGCAGCGGCGCCTGGCCGCGGTGCGCGAGGTCAGCGAGGGCATCGCCTTCTGCCTGAGCCTGCCGCTGGACTACCCGGGCGGGCGCGAGCTGGTGCCGATGCGCCGCGCGCCGCGCATCGAGGCCACCCGGCGCACCACCGGCGAGCTGAGCTACAACTTCTGCTTCTCGTGCCAGAACCGCTCGGTGTTCGACATCACCTCGGACGACGCCGTGACCATCTGGACGCAGTACTCGACCCAGTGGGATTCGCTGGCGCACTGGGGGCAGGAGTTCGACGCCGACGGCGACGGCGTGGCCGAGCCGGTCTACTACAACGGCTGGCGCGCCGGCGAGCACGTGCTCGGCGCCGGGCAGGAAGGCGGGCCCTTCGCCGCGAAGCTCGGCATGGAGACGCTGGCCGAGCACGGCGTGCAGGGCCGCGGCGTGCTGGTCGACCTGGCCGCCGCCTTCGGCCAGGAGCGCGTGCGCGTGGGCTACGACGACCTGATGCGCGTGCTCGACGGCCAGCGCACCACCGTCGAGGCCGGCGACTTCCTGTGCCTGTACACCGGCTGGGCCGACCTGGTGCTGTCGATGAACAAGCAGCCCGACTTCGACCGGCTGGCGAACGCCTGCGCGGTGCTGGACGGCAACGACCGGCGCCTGCTGCAGTGGATCACCGACAGCGGCCTGGTCGCCATCTGCGCCGACAACCTGGGCGTGGAGCACGTGCAGGGCGCGGCGGCGGCCGGCGGCGGCACACCGCACTCGATGATGCCGCTGCACGAGCACTGCCTGTTCAAGCTGGGCATCTTCCTCGGCGAGATGTGGTACTTCGGCGAGCTCGGCCCGTGGCTGCGCGCGCACGGGCGCAGCCGCTTCCTGTTGACGGCGCCGCCGCTGCGGCTGCCGGGCCTGGTGGGCTCGCCGCCGGCGCCGGTGGGGACGGTATGAGCGCCGATGTGGGCGAGCGCGTCGCGCTGGTCACCGGCGCGGCCAGCGGCATCGGGCTGGCGGTGGCGCGTCGCTTCGCGGCCCGGGGGCTGCGCACGGTGCTGCTCGACCGTTCGCCGGAGGTCGGTCGCATCGCGGCCGGGCTGGGCGCCGGCGCTGCCGGGCTGGTGGCCGACGTCGGCCGGCCCGAGGCGGTGCATGCCGCGATGGACGAGCTGCGCGCGCGCTTCGGCCGCTGCGACATCCTGGTCAACAACGCCGGCATCCACCCGAAGAAGGACGGCGGCAAGTGGACCATCGAGCAGATCCCGCTCGAGCAGTGGAACGAGGTCCTGGCGATCAACCTGAGCGCTGCCTTCCTGTTCTGCCAGCTCGCGCTGCCGCTGATGCGCGCGCAGGGCTGGGGCCGCATCGTCAACGTCTCCTCCCGCGGCGGCCGCACGGCCTCGCCGGTGGCCAGCGCGCACTACGCGGCCACCAAGGCCGGGCTGATCGGCTTCACCCGCATCGCCGCGCTGGAGGGCGCGCCCGACCGCATCACCGCCAACTGCGTCGCGCCCGGCCCGATCGAGACGGCGATGACCGCGGGCTCCTCGCCCGAGGTGCGGGCGGCCTTCACGCGGTCCGTGCCGCTGGGCCGCTACGGCGACCCGGACGACGTGGCCGCCGCCGTCGAGTTCCTGGCCTCCGACGCCGCCGCCTTCATCACCGGCGCGGTGTTCGACGTCAACGGCGGCACCTACATGCCCTGAACATGCCCTGTGAAGAAATCCCCCTGCGCGAACTGACCATTGCGCGCGTGCTGGCGCGGCAGCGCGCGCGCCACGGCGGCAAGACCTTCCTGCACGAGTGGTGGAGCGGCCGACGCTACAGCTACGCGCAGATCGACGACGCGGCCGACCGCGCGGCCCGCGCGCTGGCCGCCGCCGGCGTGGTGCGCGGCACGCACGTCGGGCTGCTGATGGGCAACTCGGCCGAGCACGTGGCGCTGTTCCTGGCGATCGGCAAGCTCGGCGCGGTCTCGGTGCCGGTGAACACCGCCGCGCGCGGCGAGCTGCTGCGCTACTACTTCGACCATGCCGACGCCACCGTGATCGTGGCCGACGAGGACCTTGCGCCGCGCGTGGCCGAGGTGCTGCCGGCGCTGCCGAAGGCGGCGCGGCTGGTGGTGGTCGGCGCGAGCGGGCAGCCTTCCACCTGGCGCGCCGATACGGCGGCCGTCCCGCTCTCGGACTTCGACGCGCTGGCGGCGCAGGCCATCGCCGTGGCCGAGGTCCCCGCGCCGCGCTGCAGCGACCTGCTGATGCTCGCCTACACCTCCGGCACCACCGGCCCCTCGAAGGCCAGCATGCTGTCGCACGCCGCTGCCCTCACCTACGGCACCAGCGCCGCGCTGGCCCAGGGCTACGAGGAGGACGACGTGTTCTACGTGTGCCTGCCGCTGTTCCACAACAACGCGCTGCTGGCGGCGCTGGGCGCGGCACTGGTGTGCGGCGGCTCGGTGGCGCTGTCGCAGCGCTTCTCGGCCTCGCGCTTCTGGCCCGAGATCGTGGACAGCGGCGCCACCATCACCAACATGCTGGGCGCGATGTCGAGCTTCCTGTGGAGCCAGCCGCCCTCGCCGGCCGACCGCGCGCACCGGCTGCGGCTGGTCAGCATGTCGCCCATGCCGGGCTTCGCCGCGGCCTTCGAGCAGCGTTTCGGGCTGCGCGCGATGAGCAACTACGGCCTGTCGGACTTCGGCACCGTCACCGCCTTCGTGCCCGGCTCGCCGCCCGGCAAGCTCGGCTCCATCGGCCGGGCGCGGCGCGACTTCGAGCTGCGCGTGGTGGACGACGACGACTTCGAGTGCGAACCCGGCGTGGTGGGCGAGCTGGTGATCCGCACGCGCGAGCCGTGGCGCGCCGCCACCGGCTACTACAAGATGCCCGAGGAGACGCTGCGCGCGCACCGCAACCAGTGGTTTCACACCGGCGACCGGGCGCGCATGGACGCCGACGGCTACTTCTGGTTCGTCGACCGCAAGAAGGACTGCATCCGCCGGCGCGGCGAGAACATCTCGGCCTTCGAGGTCGAGCAGGCCATCCTCGGCCACCCGGCGGTGGCGGCCGCGGCGGTGTTCCCGGTGGCCACGCCCGAGGGCGACGAGGAGGTCGGCGCCTCGGTGGTGCTGCGCGAAGGCGCCTCGCTCGAAGCGGCCGCGCTGGTGCGGTACTGCGCACGCAACCTCGCCTACTTCATGGTGCCGCGCTACGTGGAGTTCCTCGCCGAGCTGCCGGTGACCATGAACCAGAAGATCGAGAAATTCCGGCTGAAGCAGCGCGTGGAAGCCGGCCTGTCGTCCACCTGGGACCGCGAACGCGCCGGCATCGTGCTGGCGCGCTGAGCCAGTCCCGCCAAGAGGAGCATTCCCATGAGCACCCAACGATCCGTCCTCGTCACCGGCGGCGCCGCCGGCATCGGCCTGGCCATCGCGACCGGCTTCGCCGCGCAGGGCCACCGCGTGCTGCTGGCCGACATCAGCGAAAGCGTTCATGCCGCCGCGGAACGCCTGAACACGCCGAACGCGCCGGTGCACGGGCACGTCACCGACGTGGGCGACGAGGCGCAACTGCTGGCGCTGGCGCGCCGCGTTCAGGCGTTGTTCGGCGGATGCGACATCCTGGTCAACTGCGCGGGCGTGTCGGCCAAGCGCAACGGCCAGCCGATCCCGCCGGTGGAGGTGCGCACCGCCGACTGGCAGCGCGTGCTGGGCATCAACCTGACGGCACCCTTCGTGCTCTCGCGCGAGCTGATCCCGGGCATGCGCGAGCGCCGCTTCGGCCGCATCGTCAACATCACCTCGCGCGCCGGGCGCACCTTCGTCGCGCCCGCCGGCATCGACTACGCGGCCTCCAAGGCCGGGCTGATCGGCCTCACGCGCCACCTGGCCGGCACCTACGCGGGCGACGGCATCACGGTCAACTGCGTGGCCCCCGGCCGGGTGGAGACGGCGCTGTCCAGCCTGTCGAGCCCCGAGATCATCGCCGCCGCCGCCAAGGCCATCCCGATGGGCCGGCTGGGCACCACCGAGGAGATCGCCGCCTGCGTGCTGTTCCTGGCGAGCGAGCAGGCCTCCTACGTGACGGGCGTGTGCCTGGACGCCAACGGCGGCGTCTTCATGGGATGAGCCCCGGCGGTCAGGACGGCGTGAGCACCTGGCCGCCGCACACCGAGATGCACTGGCCGGTGACGTAGCCGGACAGCGGCGTCACGAGGAATTCGAGCACGTTGGCGCAATCCTCCACCTCGCCGAAGCGGCGCAGCGGGATGCGGCGGGTCTCCTTCTCGTTCTGCATGCCGCGTGCGGCCGCCTGCTGACGGATGCGCTCGGTGAGCATCGAGCCGGGCGCGATGCAGTTCACGCGGATGCCGTCGGGACCGAGGTCCGCGGCCAGGTAGCGCGTGAGCTGCAGCACGGCCGTCTTGGCGATCGCATAGGGCGCCAGCCGCCCGGCGGTGCGCGAGGCGTCCAGCGCAGCCATGGTCGAGACGTTGACGATCACGCCCCCGCGCTGCGCGCGCATCGCCGGCGCCACGGCCTGGCTGCAGTACAGCGCGCTGCGGTAGTTGACGTCGAGCATGGCGTCGACGTCCTCGTCGGGCATCAGCGAGGCGGTGCTGCGCTCCACCGGCGAGAAGGCGCCGCCCGCGTTGTTCACCAGGATGTCGATGCGGCCGAATGCGTCCAGCGTGCGCTGCGCCAGCGCCTGGGCACCCTCGCGCCGCCGCAGGTCGCCCTGCACGCCCAGGCTGCGACGGCCGAGCGCGCGGATCTCGTCGGGCACGGTCGGCGCGGTGAGCGCCTCGTTGAACTCGCGCGCCGCGTCCAGGTCGATGTCGGCGACCACCACGTCGGCGCCCAGCCGCGCCAGGCGCAGCGCGTAGCCGCGGCCCAGGCCGCGCGCCGCGCCGGTGACGATGGCCACCTGGCCTGCCAGGGGTTCTTCGCTCATGCCGGATGTCCTGCCACATGCTCCGCGGCCAGCAGGCCGGTGACGCAGGCCTTGACCAGCCCGCCGACGTAGCCGGCGTGTTCGCCGCCCTCCACGCCGCCGGTGGCGCTGCCGGCCGCGTACAGGCCCTCGAACACCGAGCCGTCCTGATGCGCCGCGCGGGCATGCTCGTCGATGGCGATGCCGCCCATGGTGTGCGTGATGCCGGCCGCGACCGGCACCGCGTAGAAGGGCGCGGAGGCAATCGGCATGGGCGCCAGCGGCGCGGCGCTGCGCGGGGGTTGCAGCGTGTCGAGGCGGCCCGCGGCCAGCGCGGCGTTGTGGCGCGTCACCTCGTCGGCCAGCGCGTCGGCCGGCAGGCCCGCGAGGCGCGCCAGCGCCTCGATGGTGCCGGCCCGGTGGACCGTGCCGCCGTGGTCCAGCAGGCGCGGGTTCGGCGGGTTGAGGAAGGCGGCGCCGGGGCCGTCCCAGATCGCCTGGTCGAAGATGGCGACGGCACCCGCCGGATCGGGCAGCGCCGCGACGCGGTTGCTCAGGTACACGCCGCCGCACCCCTCGTCGGCGAAGCGCCGGCCGTCCGGCCCCACCGCCATGCCGGCGCCGGCCACCAGGTCCAGCCACGGATAGGGCCAGAGGCGGTCGCGCGCCAGTGCGTCGCGGCACATCAGGTGGCCGTAGAAGCCCAGCATGTCCGACAGCCGCGCGCCGGCCGCCGCGGCCATGCGCAGGCCGTCGCCGCGGCCCGAGCCGGCGTTGCGCTGGACCATGCGCGAGGCGTCCGGCGTGATGCCGAACTTCGTCAGCAGCTCGGGGTTGGCCTGGAAGCCGCCGTCGGCGATGACGACGGCGCGCGCCGACACGCCCGCGGGCTGCCCGCCCTGCTCGGCCTCGACGCCGGTGCAGCGCCCGCCCTCCACGCGCAGGGCGCGCACCGCCGTGCCGCGCCGCACCTCGCCGCCGGCCTGGACCAGCGCGGCTTCCAGCGTGCGCAGCAGCACGTCGCCGCCGCGGCCGGCGATGTCGAAGGGGCCGTCCTTGTGCGTGGCCGGCGGCGCCACCACGAAGTTGTGGTACGGCGCCGCGCCGCCGCGGATGAAGCGCACGCCCTGCTGCTGCAGCCAGCGCACCGCGCGTTCCGCGTTGGCGGCCAGCGCCTTCGCCAGCGCCGGATGCGCGCGGCCCTGCGTGGCGGCCGTCACGGCGCGCTCCAGTTCCTCCGGCGGCGACAGCACGTTGGTCGCCGCCAGGTGGAACACGCAGCTGCTCATGCGCGAGTTGCACAGGTAGCGCTCGTCGGGCGACTGCTCGAGCACCACCGCGTGCAGGCCGAGCTGGCCGGCGCGCAGCGCGGCGGACAGGCCGGCCAGCCCGCCGCCGACCACACAGATGTCGAAGGTCCGGTTCATGTTGCAGGCCCTCTACTGGGGCATCAGGGTTTCGGCCACGAGGGAGATCACCTCGATGGCCACGCGCAGCACGCCGAAGAGCGCCGCGGCGGCAAGGGCGGCGATGGGCACCAGCTCGGGCCAGCCGGTGCGCCAGGCCAGCCACAGGCCGAGCAGCACCACGGCCGCCGCGGCGGCGGCGCACACCACCGCGCGGCGGGCCAGCACCCAGCGGATCGCCGGCCAGCGCAGCGCCTCGGTCATGGCGCCGGCTCGGCCAGCGCCGCGGGCAGCCGGTACACCCGCACGGCGGTGCCGGCCAGCATCGCGGCCTGCTCGGCGTCGGAATAGCGCGCCGCCATGCGCTTGAAGGCGTTCCACAGCACGCGGTACGAGCAGCACGCCTTGTCCACCGGGAAGTTGCCCTCGAACATCGCGCGCTCCGGGCCGAAGGCCTCGATGCAGGTCTCCACGTAGGGCCGCCAGGCGTCGGCCAGCTCCTGCGAGGTGGGCGGCAGGTCGCGGTCGAAGAAGTCGAAGCCGCCCAGGCGCATGCCGATGCCGCCGAGCTTCACGCAGGTGTTCGGCCGCTCGGCCAGCGCATGGATCGAGGCCTTCCATTCCCTGAACACCTCGTCGGCGCGGCTCCTGTAGGGGCCGAGCCCGGCGCGCCCGCCCAGGTGGTTCACGATCACCGTGGTCTCGGGATGCGCGTCGACCAGGTCGATGAGCTGCGGCAGCTGCGGGTGGTAGCACCAGGCGTCGAAGCTCAGCCCCAGCGGTGCGAGCTGCGCGAAGCCCTCGCGGAAGGCGGGCTGCAGCAGCAGGTCCTGCGGCGGCGGGCGCAGCAGCGTGCTCACCTCCGGGCTCGCGTCCCAGGCGGCCATGTGGCGGATGCCGCGGAAGCGCTCGGGCGCACGCTGCTGGCAGGCCTGCAGCACCTCGCGCGCGAAGGCGCCCATCGTCAGGTCCACGCGGCCGACGATGCCGGCGCAGGCGCGCACCGGCCCGTAGTAGCCGCTGGCGCTGGCCGCGCCCACGCCGTTGACGAACTCCACCTCGCCCACGCCGGCGAAGCGCGGATCGCCCTCGGCGCGGTACATCGAGCTGCATTCGACGAACACCGTGCCGCGCACGTGGTGGCCGGAGTTCAGGTCTTCCAGCAGCTGCGGCAGCAGGTAGGTGCTGTGCGGGCGGTCCCAGATGTGGTGGTGCGGATCGACGATGGGCCGCATCGGGTCGATCACTTCCTCGGTGCGCAACGCCAGCCATGCCTCGTCCACCCAGTGGTGGGGCGGCATGCCGCGGCGGCTCGGTCCCGTCCCGCTCATTGGACTGCCCTCCGTGCTTCGCACTGCGGGCGTGAGCGCCTTCGGAGCGGCCGGGCGGCGCTCATGCCGTCCCCATCGTGCACTGGCTTTCCTGGCGCGTGCCGAACATCGCCTCGACCTCCGCCGGGCTCATCGGCTTGCCGACGATGGACAGCAGGTCGTACTTGTCGGCCGCCTTCTCGCGCACCTGCGCCATCACCAGCGGCGTGATGAACTGGTGGTCCCAGGCGCGGAAGTGGCCGGGCACGCCCTCGGGGCGCACGCTCTCCAGCCCGCGCACCAGGGCGGCGGGCTCCACCGACTTCTCCTTCTCGATGGCCGCCAGCACCATCCGGCCGGCCACCCAGCCCTGCGCCGTGCTCTGCGAGGCCGGGTGGCCCTTGGCCTTGAGCACGGCCTCGTTGAGCGCCTTCTCCTGCGGCGAGTTGGCCGGGTTGGTGTAGTGCCAGAACTTGCCCATGATGCCGGTCGGGTTCGACTGCGCCCACAGCTCCTCGTCGCCCACGGTGAGACTGGCCACGGGGATCTTCCCGCGCAGGCCGAACTCGTCGTACTGCTTGAGGAAGGAAGTGAGGTCGGTGCCGGCGATGCCCAGCACGATCACGTCGGGCTTGGCTTGGCGGATCTTCAGGATGATCGAGCTGAAGTCGGTGGTGCCCACGGCCGCCGCGTCCATGCCGGCGTCGGTGCCGCCGGCGGCCAGCAGCTCGCCCTTGAGCATCTGGTAGGCCTCCTGGCCGTAGGCGTAGGCGCCCACCAGGAAGTACCACTTCTTGCCGATCGGCAGCAGCTGGCGCGCCAGCAGCTTGGCGTACACGTTCGGCGGCGCGTTCACGCGGAACACGTAGGGGCTGCAGTTCTTGCCGGTGATCTCGCGCGCCAGCGCGGCGCTGATGATGGTCGGCATCCGCGCCTGCGCGGCGGTGGAGGCCATCGCCAGCCCGGTGGCGCTGTTGCTGCCGCCGATCACGGCCACCACCTTGTCCTCCTGGATCAGCTTCTGCATGTTCTGCTGGGCGCCCAGCGGGTTGGGCTCGTCGTAGGCGACCAGCTCCACGGGGCGGCCCAGCGCCCGGTGGCCGGCCTGCTCCAGCGCGATCCGGATGCCGAGCGTGGCCGCCTCGCCCTGCAGCGCGAAGGGACCCTGGCGCGCGAGCACGCTGCCGATGCGGATCGGCGCGCCCTGGGCGTGCAGCAGGGCGGGGGCGCCGAGCGCGGCGGCGCCGGCGGCAACGGCGCGCAGCACGCCGCGGCGATTGAGTTCAGGCATGTTCTGTCTCCGGAATGCGTTGGGTGGATGGATCGGGGGAAGCGGCAGCGGCCGGTGGGTCCACCAGCCCGAGCAGGCGGGCCTGCAGCGCCTCGTCGGCGGCAAGCTCGCGTGCGTCGCCCTGCCACGCGACGCGACCGTTGACCAGCACCACCGCGCGGTCGACCACCGCGAGCACCTGCTCGGCGTGGTGCTCGACCAGCACCATCGCCACGCGGCGGCGCAGCTTCAGGATGGCGGCCATCACCTCGTTGACCACGGCCGGCGCCAGGCCCTCGAAGGGCTCGTCCAGCAGGATCAGATCGGCCGGCGCCAGCAGCGCGCGGCCGATCGCCACCATCTGGCGCTCGCCGCCGGAGATGTTCTCGGCGCGCGAGTGCCGGATGGTCGCCAGCCGCGGGAACAGCTCGAAGATCTCCTCCAGCGCCATGCCGCCCGGGCGCATGGCGATGCGCAGGTTGTCCAGCACCGTGAGGTTGGGGAACAGGCGCCGGCCCTCGGGCACCATCGACATGCCGAGGCGGTTGATCTCGAAGGGCCGCAGGCCGCGGATCTCCTGCCCGCGCCAGAGGAGGGTGCCCTCCTCCAGCGGCAGCATGCCGTACAGCGCGCGCAGCAGCGTGGTCTTGCCCACGCCGTTGCGGCCCAGCAGGGCCACGGCCTCGCCCGGCCGCACCTGCAGCGCCGCGCCGTCGAGCACGCGGCCGCCGCCGTAGCCGCCGGCCAGGCCCCGCGC
>NZ_JBIQNC010000056.1:17521-24396 GCF_044462705.1 Xenophilus sp. | reverse complement strand
TGACCAGGTCGTCGTCGGTCACGCAGTAGCGCGAGGGGCGCAGGCCGTTGCGGTCGAGCGTGGCGCCGATCTGGCGGCCGTCGGTGAAGACGATGGAGGCCGGGCCGTCCCACGGCTCCAGCATGGCCGCGTGGTACTCGTAGAAGGCGCGGCGGCGCGGCTCCATGGTCGCGTGCTGCTCCCACGGCTCCGGGATCATCATCATCACGGCCTGGCTGATCGGGTAGCCGGCCATGGTCAGCAGCTCGAGGCAGTTGTCGAAGGTGGCGGTGTCGGACTGGCCGGCGAAGCTGATCGGGTAGAGCTTGGCCAGGTCGGCGCCGAGCACGGGCGAGCTCATCACGCCCTCGCGCGCCTTCATCCAGTTGTAGTTGCCCTTGACGGTGTTGATCTCGCCGTTGTGCGCGACGTAGCGGTACGGGTGGGCCAGCGGCCACTCGGGGAAGGTGTTGGTCGAGAAGCGCTGGTGCACCAGGCCCAGGGCGGAGACGCAGCGCGGGTCCTGCAGGTCCAGGTAGTAGGTGCCCACCTGGTCGGCCAGCAGCAGGCCCTTGTAGACCACGGTGCGGCTGGACATGCTGGGGACGTAGTACTCCTTGCTGTGCTTCAGGCGCAGGTTCTGGATGGCGGCGCTGGCGGTCTTGCGGATCACGTAGAGCTTGCGCTCCAGCGCGTCCTGCACGATGACGTCGGCGCCGCGGCCGATGAACAGCTGCCGCATGATCGGCTCCTTGTCGCGCACGGCGGGCGACATGGGCATCTCGCGGTTGACGGGCACGTCGCGCCAGCCCAGCAGCACCTGGCCCTCGGCGGCGATGGCGCGCTCCAGCTCCTGCTCGCAGGCCAGGCGAGAGGCGTGCTCCTTGGGCAGGAAGACCATGCCCACCCCGTACTCGCCGGGCGGCGGCAGCGTCACGCCCTGGCGCGCCATCTCCTCGCGGTACAGCGCATCGGGCAGCTGGATCAGGATGCCGGCGCCGTCGCCCATCAGCTTGTCGGCGCCCACGGCGCCGCGGTGGTCGAGGTTCTCCAGGATCTTCAGCGCCTGGGTCACGATGGCATGGCTCTTCTCGCCCTTGATGTGGGCCACGAAGCCGACGCCGCAGGCGTCGTGTTCATCGGCTGCCGAGTACAGGCCGTGCTGCTGAAGGTGGTCGATTTCGGCTGCCGTGGTCATGGCACGTTCTCCTAGGGTTTTCTCGGGGGATTCGGAGCATACGGCGCTGCACAAACAATGCCAAACACTTTAATAGGGGTCAGATTCCATTTAAAAGTCGACAAAATCAATCGAAAATAAATTGGGGACATATCAAAAGAAGGAGCAAAGAGCCTTTGCAAAACGGCCATTCGGGCCAGATTCAGGCAGGTGCCGAAGGGCCGGATCTGCGCGGCCGGCCGGGCGTGGCCTTCACCAGCCGCCGTCCGGTGTGCTGCTGGAGCGCAGCAAGGAAGGCCGGGTCGCCCAGCACCCAGCCCTGCTCGACGGCGCGGTCGAGGGCCTCTTCCACCGCCGGCGCCACGCCCTGGTGCACGCGCTCGGCATAGGCGGCCTCGCGCTCGAAGGGCGTGTTGCCCAGGCGCCAGTACGGCGCCGGCGGGGTCAGGATGCGGTCGCTGGCCTGCCCCAGGTAGTGCGCGTGGCTGGACCAGGGGTATAGCCGCGGCTCCGGCACCAGCCCGGCGCGCACCGGGCGCAGGTCCATGGCGGCCATGCACGGCAGCAGGTAGCGCTCGGGCTGCAGGATGGTGGCGCGGTAGCGGCCGTCCCACAGCGTGCCGCTGCGGCCGTGCCGGTCGTTGAAGTGGCGCACGTAGCGGCGCCCCACCGCCTGCATCCACTGCGGCAGCGCGTCGGCGCCGGCCGGCGTGGCCAGCAGCCGGAAGTGGTCGTCCATCAGCACGTAGGCGTGCAGCGCGACGCCGAAGCGCCGCGCGTTCTCGCCCAGCAGCGCCAGCAGCATCTGGCGGTCCGTCGCGTCGGCGAAGACCGGCTGGCGGTTGTGCCCGCGCTGCAGCAGGTAGTGGAGCTGGTTCGGCAGCGCCAAGCGGGCGAGGCGGGCCATGCGGTGGTTTGCGGATGCGCGCTACGGCAGCGCGAAGCGGGTGTCGCCCAGCGCCTGCAGGCCGAAGGTCTCCAGCAGTTCGCGCAGGCGCGCGGCGGCGCTGGCCTTCCGGTGCCCGGTGCGGCGGGCGATGATGAGTTCGTTCTTCAGGCTGTGTTCCCAGCCGACCAGTTCCGTCACCGTGACCTGGTAGCCGCGCGCCTCCAGGTACAGGCAGCGCAGCACGTTGGTGAGCTGGCTGCCGACCTCGCGCGTGTGCAGCGGGTGGCGCCACAGTTCGGCCAGCGGCGTGCGCGCCAGGGCCAGCGCCTTGTTCTGCCGCAGGCAGGACGCCACCTCGGCCTGGCAGCAGGGCACCAGCACCATGAAGCGCGCCTCCTTGGCCAGCCCGAAGGCGATGGCGTCGTCGGTGGCGGTGTCGCAGGCGTGCAGCGCCGTCACCACGTCGATGCGCTGCGGCAGTTCGCCGCTGGTGGTGGATTCGGCGACCGACAACGGCAAGAAGCGCATGCGCTCGAAAGCCAGCCGTTCGGCCAGCGCGCGCGAGCGCTCGACCAGCTCGGCGCGGGTCTCGATGCCGTAGACCCAGCCGCCGCGCTCGCGGAAGAACAGGTCGTAGAGGATGAAGCCCAGGTAGGACTTGCCGGCGCCGTGGTCGGCCAGCGTGGCCTGCGCGCCGCCGTCCGGCAGTTCGAGCAGCAGCTTCTCGATGAACTGCACCAGGTGCTGCACCTGCTTGAGCTTGCGCCGCGAGTCCTGGTTGATGCGGCCCTCGCGGGTGAGGATGTGCAGTTCCTTGAGCAGTTCGGTGGACTGGCCGGGCCGCAGGCCCAGCGCCTGGGCTGCCTCGGCGGCGGCGTCGACCGTCCGCTTCTGCGCATGGCGGGTCATGGGCGCGTTCCTTCGTCGTGGGGGCCGACGTCCAGCGCCTGCCAGCCGGCGTCGCCCAGGGCCTCCAGGCGCTCGATGTTGCGCTCGAAGATCTCGGCCGCGTCCGGGAAGGCCTGCACGGCGCGCTCGACGCTGTCTTCGCGCAGCAGGTGCAGCGTGGGGTACGGCGAGCGGTTGGTGGCGTTGCCGATGTCGGCGGCTCGCGTGCCTGCGAACTGGAAGCGCGGGTGGAAGCTGGCCAGTTGCAGCACGCCCTCGTGCCCGGCGCGGCGCAGGCCGCGCTCGGCCCAGCCGACCCAGTCGTTGAACGCCAGGAAGTCGTGCAGCGCATGGGGCACGACCAGCAGCGTGGTGTCGCGCTCGGCCGGGTCGAGGCGCAGCAGGTCGTCGGCCTCGGTCAGCAGCGCTTCCAGCAGGCCGCCCTCGTCGTCAGCCGGATAGACGGCCACGTGCACCTGCCCCTTGGCGCGCACCGCCTTGGCGAAGGGGCACAGGTTCAGTCCGATGACGGCGCGCTCCATCCAGCGCAGCGTGTCGGCGACGGCCTGCGAGGGTGTGGTCATCGCCGCGCCCCCGCATGCCGCGCCAACCGCATGGCGATCAGCGCGCCGACGGCCGAGCAGCCGAGCGTGAACACCCAGGTCCACTGCCATCCGCCCACCCGGTGCGCCAGCCAGGCGACGACGGGCGGCGCCGCGAACTGCCCGAAGGACGACACCTGCTGCATGAAGCCCACCGTGGTCGAGACCGTGTCGGGCCGGGGCGCCACCCGCACCGAGAGCATGAACAGCGTGGCCGGCACCGCGCCGCCGCACATGGAGAACAGACACACCGCCAGGTAGCGCACCGTGGGCGACAGGCCGTCCGACAGCGCCGGCCCGGCCTGCGCGAAGGCGGCCACGCTGCCGATGCTCATGCAGGCGAAGCCCAGGCCCAGCAGCCGCCCGGGCGGCCAGCCCGCCTGCAGCAGGCGGCCGGCACCGATGTTGCCCACCATGTTGAGCGCCGCCGCCAGCGCGGTGAGCAGCGCCGTCGCCAGCGCCGACATGCCGGCCTGCGCATAGACGGTGGGCAGGAAGCCGATGACCGACATCCACTGCGCCGAGTACACGCCGAAGGCCAGCGCCACGCCCCAGGGCCCGCCCGCGCGCAGCGTGGCAGCCAGCCGCGCCTGCCAGGCACCCCCGCCCTGCCCCGCCGGCGCGGCGGCGGCGTGCCCCGGCGGATCGGCCGGCACGGCGGCTGCCACCAGCGCGCAGGCCAACACCGACAGCCCGGCCACCAGCCACCACCACCCGCGCCAGCCCGCCAGCCCGATCAGCAGCGGGCCGGCCAGCAGCCCCAGGGCGACGCCGAAGGGCATGTAGGCGCCCCACAGCCCGAGCGCCGTCTTCTCGGCGCCGGCCGGCGCCAGCCGGCGGATCAGGCCCGGTGCCGGCATCACGGCCAGCAGGAAGCCGATGCCCTCCACCGCCCGCCAGCCGAGCAGCCAGCCCACCGGATGCGCGACCCGGTCCGCCAGGCCGCCCGCAGCGCCTGCGAGCGTCAGCAGCGCCAGGCCCAGCAGCATGCTGCGCCGCAGGCCGAGGCTGTCGGCCGCCAGGCCGGCCACCAGCCCCAGGCACATGCCGGCGGCCTGCACCAGCGAGAGCATGAAGCCCGAGGCGACCAGGCCCAGGCCCAGCGCCTGCCCCAGGGCCGGCAGCGCCGGCGGCAGCTTGCCCACGTGCAGCGCGGCCGCCACGCCGCCCGCCACCACCACGAGCACGGCCAGGGGCACGCGGTGCCGGGCCGATGCGCTCAGTCCGTCCATCGCACCCCCGTGATGCGCTCGTGCTCGCGCATGGCGAAGCGGTCGGTCATGCCGGCGATGTAGTCCGCCACCGCGCGATGCCGGTCCGGCCGGGCGGCGAAGCTGTCGGGCAGCGCGGCGGTACCGTCCACGTAGGCGGCGAACAGCTCGCGCACCGCCTGCTGCGCCCGCCCTGTCGTCTGCATCACCTGCGGATGGCGGTACAGGTTGTCGAACAGGAAGCGCTTGAGCTGCGCCGACTGCGCCCGCATCGCCTCGCCGAAGCGCACCAGCGGCGGCAGCCGCCGCACCGCGTCCTCGTCGGCGGGCGCGGCCTGCGCCAGCGCCTCGCGCGTGGCGTCGATCACGTCGTAGACCTGCGCGCTGAGCATGCGGCGGATGGCCTCGTACAGCAGGCGCCGGCCCGCCAGGCGCGGATGCTCGCGCAGCGCCTCCCGGCGGTGCCGCTCGAACAGCTCGACTTCCGCCAGCGCCTCCATGCTCAGCAGGCCGGAGCGCACGCCGTCGTCGATGTCGTGGGCGTTGTAGGCGATCTCGTCGGCCAGGTTCGTCAGTTGCGCCTCCAGGCTCGGCTGGGTGCGCTCCAGGAAGCGCCGCCCCACCCCGCCGGGCTCGCGCGCCTCCAGCGCCTGCGCATGCGCGCGCGAGCAGTGCTTGAGGATGCCCTCGCGGGTCTCGAAGCTGAGGTTCAAGCCATCGAAATCGGGGTAGCGGTGCTCCAGCGCATCCACCACGCGCAGGCTCTGCAGGTTGTGCTCGAAGCCGCCGTGGTCGGCCATGCAGCCGTCCAACGCGTCCTGCCCGGCATGGCCGAAAGGCGTGTGGCCGAGGTCGTGCGCCAGCGCGATGGCCTCGACCAGGTCCTCGTTCAGGCCCAGCGGCCGCGCGATGGAGCGCGCCAGCTGCGCCACCTCCAGCGAGTGCGTCAACCGGGTGCGGAACAGGTCGCCCTCGTGGTTGAGGAAGACCTGCGTCTTGTAGACCAGCCGGCGGAAGGCGGTGGAGTGGACGATGCGGTCGCGGTCGCGCTGGAAGTCGTCGCGCGTGGGCGCCGGCGGCTCCGGATGGCGGCGGCCGCGGCTGCGCGCCGGATGGCTGGCGTAGGGTACGGTCATGGACCTCGACGCGCGGCGCCGGTCGCCAGCGCCTTGCTCAGCCGCAGCATTGCGCCAGCACCTCGCGCACCAGGCCGTCCGGCGCGGGGCGGGTCACGGCCGCGCCCGGGCGCTCCAGCACGACGAAGCGGATCTCGCCGGCCTCGGCCTTCTTGTCCACGCGCATCAGGTCCAGGTAGCGGTCAGCGCCCAGTTGCGGGCCCCGCACGGGCAGCCCGGCGCGCTCGACCAGGGCGGTGAAGCGGCGCACGAAGGCCTCGTCCACGCCGCCCAGGCGCTGCGACAGGTGCGCCGCCATCACCATGCCGCAGCCCACCGCCTCGCCGTGCAGCCATTCGCCATAGCCCAGGCCGGACTCGATGGCATGGCCGAAGGTGTGGCCGAAGTTGAGGATCGCCCGCAGGCCGGCCTCGCGCTCGTCCTGGCCAACCACCGCGGCCTTGATCTCGCAGCTGCGCCGCACGGCACGCGCCAGCGCGGCGGGCTCGCGCGCAACCAGGTCGTCGATGTGGGCCTCGATCCAGTCGAGGAAGGCCATGTCGGCGATCGGGCCGTACTTGATCACCTCGGCCAGGCCGGCAGCGATCTCGCGCTGCGGCAGGGTCCGCAGCGTGTCCAGGTCGCACACCACCTGCAGCGGCTGGTAGAAGGCGCCGATCATGTTCTTGCCCAGCGGGTGGTTGATCGCCGTCTTGCCGCCCACCGAGGAATCCACCTGCGCCAGCAGCGTGGTCGGCACCTGCACGAAGGGCACGCCGCGCATGTAGCAGGCCGCGGCGAAGCCCGTCATGTCGCCCACCACGCCGCCGCCGAGCGCGAACAGCACCGTCTTGCGATCGCAGCCGTGCCCCAGCAGCGCGTCGAAGATGGTGTTGAGCGTCGCCCAGTCCTTGTGTGCCTCGCCGTCCGGCAGCTCGATCACGTGCACTTGGCCGAAACGCGGCGCCAGCGCCGAGCGCAGGGCCTGCGCGTACAGCGGCGCGACGGTGGCGT
>NZ_JBIQNC010000056.1:0-17421 GCF_044462705.1 Xenophilus sp. | reverse complement strand
CGCGGCGCCAGCGCCGAGCGCAGGGCCTGCGCGTACAGCGGCGCGACGGTGGCGTTGGTGACGATCAGGGCCGACGCGGAGGGCGGCAGGCCGGCATAGGTGTCGGCACGCGCCAGCAGGCCGGCACCGATGTCGATGCCATAGCTGCGCTCGCCCAGCGCGATGCGCACGCACTGGGCCTCGGAAGGGACGTGGGAGGGCATCCGGGAAGTGTAGTGGGCCGCCGGAAACGGCGCGCCGCCAACCGGTGCCTCGGCAGGCTCAGCGCCCCGTTCGCGCGGCCAGCGGCTGCGGGGCGGTATCGCCGCCCGCCGGAACCGCCTGCCCCGCCGCCTCCAGCCGCGCCAGCACGGCCTGCACGACGGCGCCGAGCGACGGCCGCCCGGTGTCGACCGCGTCGTGGGCCGTCTCGCGGTACAGCGGATCGCGCGCGGCGTGCAGTTCGCGCAGACGGCCCAGCGGATCCGCCACCTGCAGCAGCGGGCGCTTGACGTCGTGGCGCAGGCGCCGGTAGAGGTCTTCCGGCGTCGAGCGCAGGTAGATCACGTGGAAATGCTCGTGCAACTGCCGCCGGTTGGCCGGGCGCAGCACCGCGCCGCCCCCGGTGGCCACCACCGCGCCGCCGGCCTGCGCCAGCTCGGCGATCACTTCCTCCTCGATGTCGCGGAAGCGGGTTTCGCCCTCGCGCTCGAAGAATTCGCGGATCGAGCAGCCGATGCGCTGCTCGATGACGGTGTCGCTGTCGAGGAAGGGCAGGTCCAGCCGGCCTGCCACGCGCCGGCCGATCGCCGACTTGCCCGAACCCGGAAGGCCGACGAGGGCGAGCGCCGTCACGGGCAGGGCGGCACGCAGCGCGCTCAGCGCGCCGCGTTGCGGTCTGTGATCATCTTCGGGGTGATGAAGACAAGCATTTCGGTCTTGTTGGCAACGCGCTCGCGATTGCGGAACAGTGCGCCGAGCACGGGCACTTCACCCAGCACCGGAATACGCGATTCGTCGTTGGTTTCGGTGAGTTCGAAGATACCACCGATCACCACCGTGCCGCCGTTCTCCACCAGCACCTCGGTCTGCACGTGCTTGGTGTTGATCGCCGGGCCGGCCGTCGTGTTCACGCCGCGCGCATCCTTGCTCACGTCCAGCGTCAGGATGATGTTGCCTTCGGGCGTGATCTGCGGCGTGACTTCCAGCTTGAGCACCGCCTTGCGGAAAGAGATCGAGGTGGCGCCGCTGGAGGTGGCCTGCTGATAGGGGATTTCCTCGCCCTGCTCGATCAGCGCCTTGGTCTGGTCGGCGGTGATCACGCGCGGGCTGGAGATCAGGCGTCCCTTGCCGTCGGCTTCCAGCGCGGAGATCTCCAGGTTGAGCATGCGCGAGAAGCTGGAATTGAACAGCGACAGGGCGAAGGTGCCCGCCGCGTTGCCGGTGCCGCCGGCGTCACCGGCCGGCAGGTTGATGAAGTTCGAGTTGGTCCACGTGGTGGTGGCGTTGCCCGTCCCGTAGCCGATGCCGCCGGTGGAACCGCTGCCGGACGACGAGGTCACCGGCATGGCACCGAAGGTGGCGTGGCGGTTGGCGAAGCCGCCGCCCAGCTTGACGCCCAGCGACTTGCCGAAGGTGTCGGCGGCCTCGACGATGCGCGCCTCGATCATGACCTGGCGCACCGGGACGTCCAGCTTCTGGATCAGCTCGGCCACCTGGGCCAGCTTGGAAGGCACGTCGGACACGAACAACTGGTTGGTGCGCGCTTCGGCGATCACGCTGCCGCGCGGGCTCAGGATGCGGGTGGTGCTACCGCCGCCCCCGCCGCCACCGGCGTTGGCACCCGTGCCGGTCAGGCCCTGCGCGATCACCAGCGCCTTGGTGTAGTTGAGCTGGAAGGACTGGGTGCGCAGCGGCTCCAGGTTCTCGATGGCGGCACGCGCCTCGAACTCGGCCTTCTCCTTGGCGTTGATCTCGTCCTTGGGCGCGATCCACAGCACGGTGCCGTTCTTGCGCATGCCCAGGTTCTTGGCCTGCATGATGATGTCCAGGGCCTGGTCCCAGGGCACGTCCTTCAGGCGCAGCGTGAGCGAGCCGGACACCGAGTCCGAGGTCACGATGTTGAAGTTCGTGAAGTCCGCAATCACCTGCAGCAGCGAGCGCACGTCGATGTTCTGGAAGTTCAGCGACAGCTTCTCGCCGTTGTAGCCCACGCCCTGCGTCAGCTTGGTCGGGTCGATCTTGCGCGGCCGCACCTCGACCACGAACTGGTTGTCGCTCTGGTAGGCGCTGTGCTCCCACTCGCCGCGCGGCTCGATGGTCATGCGCACGCGGTCGCCCACCTGCTGGGCGTTGACGAACTGCACGGGCGTGTTGAAGTCCGCCACGTCCAGGCGCCGGCGCAGGCCCTCGGACAGGCTCGACTTGGTGAACTCGACGACCAGGTTGCGGCCCTGCTGGCGCACGTCGACACCCACCTGGTTGTTCGGCAGGTCGACGATCACGCGGCCGGTGTGGTCCGGGCCGAGGCGGAAGTCGATGTCGCGCAGCGGCAGCGTGTCGCGGTTGCGGTTCTCGGCGAAGGTGGTCTGCGCGGATGCCGCCAGCGCCGGGCCCGGTACCGGGTCGAGCACGACCAGCAGCGACTTGCCCTGCAGTTCGGTGCGGTAGGCGGTGGCCTGCTTGAGGTTGAGCACCAGCCGGGTACGCTCGCCGGCCTGCACCACGTTCACCGAGCGCAGATTGCCCTGGTTGATCTCGACGGCGGAGCGACCGATGCCGTTGGTCACGCCCGGGAAGTCCAGCGCGATGCGCGCCGGGCTCTGCACGGCGAAGCCGGTCGGCGCGGCAGCCAGCGGCTGGGCGAGGTCGATGCGCACCACTTCGGCGCCGGACTGGAGCGAGCCGGTGACGGCCTCGATCGCGTTCTGGGCCTGTGCCGCGAGGGCGGCGCCGGCCATCAGCAGGCCCGTGCCGGTGACGCGCAGCCACGCCACCATGCGTCTTGTTGTTGTCTGGGGGTTCATTTCGACCTCTCTTGCAGCTGCAGTGTTGCCGGGCGCTCGATCCATTCACCGGCCGCGTCCTGAACGATCTCCCTGAGCGCCAGCTCCGTCTCGTCGATGCGCGTGACCCGGCCGTAGTTCAGGCCCAGGTGATTGCCCACGCGCACCTGGTAGAGCAGCTTGTCGACCGTGACCAGCGCCACGCGCTGCCCGTTGCGGTTCAAGCTGCCCACCATGGCCATGGTGTCCAGCGGATAGGCCTCCAGGGCCTCCTTGCGGCGGTTGAGTTCCGGCGCGATCAGGTCCGAGCCGCCGGCCTGGCTGGAATCGCGCCGCAGCGCCTGCGTCAGCCGCACGTTGTTGAAGGGCTCCAGGGCCGCGCCCTCGGTGTAGGCCTGGGGCGTGAACTTCTTGGGCTCGGAGATGGGCGTGATGCGCGGCTTGACCTGTGCGCGCTGGTCGCGCATCCAGGCCCGCAGGTCTTCCTGCTGGGAGCCGAAGCAGCCCGCCAGCAGCGGGATCAGGGCGACGGCCCCGAGGACGCGGAGCGCTTTCATTTCTTCTTCGCCTTCGCCTTGGCGGCCGCGGCCTTCTGCGCCGCCTGTTCCTCTTCGTCCAGGTAGCGGTAGGTGCGCGCGGTCGTGTTCATGGTGAGGCTGCCGTCCTTCTGCGGCGCGATCGACACGTTGTTCAGCGTGACGATCCGCGACAGGTTGGCGACGTCGGCGACGAAGGCGCCCATGTCGTGGTAGCGGCCGGTGACGCGCACTGCGATCGGCAACTCGGCGTAGTAGTCGCGCACCACCACCTGGCCGGGGCGGAACAGCTCAAACTGCAGGCTGCGGCCGAGGCCGGCCTGGTTGATGTCGGACAGCAGGGCGTCCATTTCCGCCTTGCTGGGCAGTTGCTTTTCCAGCAGGGTGACGTATTGTTGCACCTGCTCGCGCTGCTTCTTCAGCAGTTCCAGGTTGACCGCCTGGGCCACCTTCTTCTGGTAGTCGGCCCGCAGCGCGACCTCCTTGGAGCGTTCGGCCTCCAGCTCGTCGTTGACGCCGCTGAGCCACACGAACCACAACGCGACCACCACCACGGCCGCGACCAGGATGCACAGCACGTAGCGCGGCCCCGACGGCCAGCCGGCCGGATCGTTGGTGTTGAGGCCGCGGAACTGGTGGCCGAACCCGCGCAGGCTGGCGGCCAGGTCGAACTTGGAATTCAGACGTCGAGTCGCCATGGTCGTCAGCCCTTCGCGGCGGCCGGCGCCGTGGCATTGGCGGGCGCGTCCTTTTTCTGGTCGTCGGTCGGCCGCTTAATGCCCACGCGCAGCTTGAAGTTGGCCACGCGCCGCTGGTCGCGGGCACTCAGCGCCACCGTAGAGGCCGTGATCTCGATCAGTTCGGGCTTGAGCAGCCAGGGGCTGTTGTTGCCCAGGTTGCGCAGCAGTTCGGATACGCGCTCGTTGGACTGGGCCATGCCCTGCACCGTGACCATGCGGTTGTCCTGCGTCATGCTGGTCAGGTAGATGCCATCGGGCATCTGGCGCACCAGTTCATTGAGCAGGTGCACCGGCATGTTGCGGTCGCCTTGGAGGTCTTCCACCGCCTGCTGGCGAGCGCGCAGCGCAGCGATCTCGGCCTGCAGGGTGGAGATTTCCTTGATCTCGACGTCCAACTTCTTGATCTCGGCTTGCAGCAGGCTGTTCTTGCCCTGCTGGTCGGTGATCTGCGTCTGCAGCCACGCGAAGGCCGCGCCCGCGATGAGCCCGCCGGCCAGCGCCGCGGCGCCCAGCGAGGCATAGAAGTTCTCGCGGCGGCGCTTGCGCGCTGCCTCGCGGTGCGGCAGAAGGTTGATCAGGATCACTGCATGAACCTCCGCATCGCCAAGCCGCACGAGGTCAGGTACGAAGGCGCCTCGCGGCGCACCTTCTTCTCGCGCACGCCCGCACCGAACTCCATGCCCTCGAAGGGATTGACCAGCGAGCAGGCGAAGGAGGTCTGGCGCGTCACGGCGCTGGTCAGCCCGGGCAGGGAGGCCGAGCCGCCGGCCAGCAGCACGTAGTCGACACGGTTATGCGGCGTGCTGGTGAAGAAGAACTGCAGCGCGCGCGCGATTTCCTGGGCGATGCTGGCCACGAAGGGCTTGAGCACCCCGGCGCTGTAGTCCGCCGGCAGATCGCCGCTGCGCTTCTTGGATTCGGCCTCCTCGGGCGAGAAGCCGTATTGCCGGGCGATCAGTTGCGTCAATTGCGCGCCGCCGAAGGCCTGATCGCGGTCGTAGAGCACCTCGTCGTTGCGCAGCACCTGCATGCTGGTGGTGAACGCACCCACCTCGAACAGCGCCACCACGGCGTCCTGGCCCTGGCCGGGAAGCTGCTCGATCAGGCGGGAGGTCGCCAGCCGCGAGGCGAAGGACTCGACGTCGAGGATGGAGGCCTTCAGGCCCGCCGCCTCGGCCAGGCCCTGGCGGTCCTGCACCTTTTCCTTGCGGGAGGCAGCGATCAGCACCTCCACGTCGTCGGCCGAGCCCGCGCTGGGCCCGACAACGCAGAAGTCCAGGCTCACTTCGTCGAGCGAGAAAGGGATGTACTGGTTGGCCTCGGATTCGACCTGGAGCTCCAGTTCCTGTTCGCTCAGGCCGCCGGGCAGGATGATCTTCTTGGTGATCACGGCCGAGGGCGGCAGCGCCAGGGCGGCGTTCTTGGTGCGCGTGCCGCTCTTGCGCACCACGCGCCGGACGGCCTCGGCGACCTCGTCGAACTTCTCGACGTTGCCGTCCGTGATCCAGCCACGCTCCAGCGGTTCGATGGCACAGCGCTCGAGCACCAGCTTGCCGCCGGCGTCCCGCGCCAATTCCACCAGCTTCACGCTGGACGAACTGACGTCGAGGCCGAGCAGAGGTGCCGGCTGGCGTCGAAACAACGATCCCAAGGCAACCAAGTGCTGCTCCGCCTGTGTTTGTAACCAATCGCAAGATTTGCGTGTGGTTGCATGCTATCAGCAGGCGGCGCACGAATCAAAGCCTCACAGGGCACGGATTGCCTACCACGTTGTCAAAACCTGACGGGTTTCCGCTACAAATACCACTTTGGTCACAAATTGATGCGAACGGATTAATCCGTCGGCGGCCGCCCAGGCACGAGGGGGCGGCTTTTTATAATCAGCGGTCTTCCCGCCTTCGCGCCCGTTCATGCCCGACCACCGCCGCGCCTCCGGGCCTGACTCCCCAGACCGCCCCCCCTCCGCCCGCAAGACCGCGCCGCCGAAGCAGCCCCGCTGGCTGCGGTGGCTGCTCAAGGGCCTGGCCTGGCTGTTCGGCCTGGTGGCCGCCGGGGCGCTGTCGGTCCTCTTCATCGCCGCCGTGGCGCTGGCGGTGGCCTACCCCAACCTGCCCGACGTCTCGGACCTGGCGGACTACCGGCCCAAGCTGCCGCTGCGGGTGTTCTCGTCCGACGGCGTGCTGATCGGCGAGTTCGGCGAGGAGCGGCGCAACCTCACGCCGATCTCGACCGTGCCCAAGGTCATGAAGGACGCGATCCTGGCCGCGGAGGACGCGCGCTTCTATTCGCATGGCGGCGTGGACTACAAGGGCATGATGCGCGCCGCCCTGGCCAACCTGAACCGCATCAAGAGCCAGGGCGCCTCCACCATCTCGATGCAGGTGGCGCGCAACGTCTACCTGAGCTCCGAGAAAACGCTCACGCGCAAGATCTACGAGATCCTGCTGACCTTCAAGCTGGAGCACCAGCTCAGCAAGGACCAGATCCTGGAGATCTACGTCAACCAGATCTACCTGGGCAACCGGGCCTACGGCTTCGCCGCCGCCGCCGAGGCCTACTTCGGCAAGCCGCTGCAGGAGCTGAGCATCGCCCAGGCCGCGATGCTGGCCGGCCTGCCCAAGGCGCCCGGCGCCAACAACCCGGTGAACAACCCGGCCCGCGCCCGCGGGCGCCAGCTCTACGTCATCGACCGCATGGTGGAAGCCGGCTTCATCACCGAGCAGCAGGCCGAGGTGGCGCGCAAGGAGCAACTGCACCTGCGCGACGGCCAGGCGCCCGACCGCCTGCACGCCGAGTACGTGGCCGAGACGGTGCGCCAACTGATGTACGCCCAGTACGGCGACAGCACCTACACGCGCGGCCTGAAGGTCTACACCTCCATCGTGGCGGCCGACCAGCAGGCCGCCTACACCGCGCTGCGCAAGGGCATCATGGACTACGAGCGCCGCCAGTACTACCGCGGCCCCGAGAAGTTCATCGACCTGCCGGCCGATCCGAAGGACCTGGACGAGGCGGTGGACGACGTGCTGGCCGAGCACCCGGACAACGGCGACGTGATGTCGGCCGTCGTGCTCTCGGCCAACCCGAAGGAGATCACCGCAGTGCGCGCCAGCGGCGAGAACGTGCACATCACCGGCGAGGGGCTGAAGCCGGCGCAGTCCGGCCTGTCGCCCAAGGCGCCGCCGAACATCCGCATCCGCCCCGGCGCGGTGATCCGGGTGGCCAGGACGCCCAAGAACACCTGGGAGATCACCCAGTTGCCCGAGGTCGAGGGCGCCTTCGTCGCGATGGACCCGCGCGACGGCGCGATCAAGGCACTGGTGGGCGGTTTCGACTTCGGCAAGAACAAGTTCAACCACGTCACGCAGGCCTGGCGCCAGCCGGGCTCCAGCTTCAAGCCCTTCATCTACTCGGCCGCGCTGGAAAAGGGCTTCATGCCCAGCACGGTGATCAACGACGGCCCGCTGTTCTTCGACGCCGGCACCACCGGCGGCCAGCCCTGGGAGCCGAAGAACTACGACGGCAACTTCGAGGGCCCGATGTCGATGCGCCGGGCGCTGATGCGGTCGAAGAACATGGTGTCGATCCGCATCCTGCAGTCGGTCGGCACGCGCTATGCGCAGGACTGGATCGGCAACTTCGGCTTCGAGCGCGAGAAGCACCCGGCCTACCTGCCGATGGCCCTGGGCGCCGGCTCCGTCACGCCGATGCAAATGGCGGTGGCGTACTCGGTCTTCGCCAACGGCGGCTATCGCGTCAACCCGTACCTCATCACCAAGATCACCGACCACAAGGACAAGGTGCTGGTGGACGTGCAGCCGCCGCTGCTGAACGAGTCGATGCGCGCCATCCCGCAGCGCAACGCCTTCATCATGGACAGCCTGCTGCAATCGGTGGCCAGCGGCGGCACCGCCGCCAAGGCCCAGGCCACGCTCAAGCGCACCGATCTGTTCGGCAAGACCGGCACCACCAACGATTCGCTCGATGCCTGGTTCGCGGGCTTCCAGCCGACCCTGGCGGCGGTCGTGTGGATGGGCTACGACACGCCGCGCAAGCTGGGCGACCGCGAGACCGGCGGCGGCCTGAGCCTGCCGATCTGGATCAGCTTCATGCAGACGGCGCTCAAGGGCGTGCCGGTCACCGAGATCCCCGCCCCGCCGGGCGTGGTCAACGTGGGCAGCGAGTGGTACTACGACGACTACACGCCGGGCCGCGCCGTGTCGACCCTGGGCGTGGAATCGCAGCCGCAGACCAACGAACTCAACGGCGGCGTACCACCCGCCGCCGCGGGCAGCGAGGAGCGCAACCGGATCCTCGACCTGTTCCGGAATTGAGGGCGGTCAGGACGCGCCGAAGCGCAGCGGCAGCCCGGCCTGCAGCGAGGCCTCCCGCGAGAGGTTCTCGAACAGTTCCTCGCCGGTCTTGGTGTCGCGCCAGGCCGATCCGTCGTGGCGGTAGTGGTAGCCGCCGGTGCGCGCAGCCATCCAGATCTCGTGCAGCGGCGGCTGCAGGTTGACCACCAGCTGGCTGCGGTTGGCGAAGGTCAGCGTCACCATGCCGCCGACGCGCTGGTTGTCGACGTCCGCGTCGGTCGTCTCGTTGATCCGGTCGCAGTCCTGTTCGATGGCCGACAGTGCCGCCTCCGCGAGGTCCATGTATTCCAGGTCGGTCATTGATTACTACCTACAATTTTTCGAAATGTTGAATCTCCAGCGAATTCTAGGAAGGCGGCTTGCCCGCGCCGTGGGCGGGGTCGGCCTGCTGGCCGCCCTGTCGGCCGTGACGGCGTGCGGCCAGCGCGGCCCGCTGTACCTGCCGGCCGAGCCTGCCGCGGCGAACCGGGCCACGCTGCCCCAGGTGCTGATCCCCGCCCTGCCGCGCGGCGAAGCGGCCGGCGGGCAGGAAGGCGCGCAACCCGCCGCCCCGCCCCCCACATCCGACGACAACATCGTCCTGCCGGAGACCAGGCGATGAGCCGGACCGCCGCGACCGCCCTGCCCGGCCACCCGCACATCGCCTACGCCGATGGGTCGCTGCACGTCGAGCAGCGCGCGCTGGACGGCCTCGCCCGCGAGCACGGCACGCCGCTGTTCGTGTATTCGGCGCAATGGATGCTCGACGCGCTCGCCGCCTACCAGCGCGGCCTGGCCGGCCGCGACGCGCTGATCTGCTATGCGATGAAGGCGAATTCCTCGCTGGGCGTGCTGCGCCTGTTCGCGCAGGCCGGCTGCGGCTTCGACATCGTCTCGGGCGGCGAGCTCGCGCGCGTGCTGGCGGCGGGCGCCGAGCCGGCCAGGGTGATCTTCTCCGGCGTGGGCAAGACGCGCGCCGAGATGCGCCAGGCGCTGGATGCCGGCATCGGCTGCTTCAACGTCGAGAGCGAGGCCGAGTTGGAGGTGCTCAACGCCGTGGCGCTGGAGCAGCCCGGCCGGCGCGCACCGGTGAGCGTGCGCATCAACCCCAACGTCGACCCGAAGACGCACCCCTACATCTCCACCGGGCTGAAGGGCAACAAGTTCGGCGTCGCGCACGACCGCGCGGCGGCCGTCTACCGCCACGCTGCCGCGCTGCCGGGGCTGCAGGTGGTGGGCATCGACTGCCACATCGGCTCGCAGATCACCGAGGCGGCGCCGTACCTGGACGCGCTGGAGCGCATGCTGGACCTGGTGCAGGCCATCGAGGCCGAAGGCATCCGCCTGCACCACCTGGACTTCGGCGGCGGCCTGGGCATCGACTACAACGGCGACACCCCGCCGGCGGCCGATGCGCTGTGGCGCGAACTGCTGGCGCGGCTGGATGCACGCGGCTTCGGCGATCGCCGCATCGTCATCGAGCCCGGCCGCTCGCTGGTCGGCAACGCCGGCGTGTGCGTGACGGAAGTGCTCTACACCAAGCCCGGCGAGGAGAAGAACTTCTGCATCGTCGATGCGGCGATGAACGACCTGCCGCGCCCGGCCATGTACCAGGCCTTCCACCGCATCGTGCCGCTGCGCGAGGCGGCCGAGGGCCAGGCGCTGCGCTACGACGTGGTCGGCCCGGTGTGCGAGAGCGGCGACTGGATCGGCCGCGACCGCGACCTGGCGGTGCGCGAGGGCGACCTGCTGGCCGTCCTGTCAGCGGGTGCCTACTGCATGAGCATGGCAAGCAACTACAACACCCGCCCGCGCGCTGCCGAGGTGCTGGTCCACGGCGACCGCGCCACGCTGCTGCGCCGCCGCGAGACGATCGAGGACCAGTTGCGCGCCGAGCAACTCTAGCCCGACAGCGGCAGGCGCCCGTTGCGCGGGCGCTGCAGCCGGGCGCTGCGGGCGGCGTTCCAGATGCGCCAGCCCAGCAGCACGGCGACGATCGCGGCGTACACCGCCACCTCGCCGAAGTCGTTCTTGCCGGCGCGCATCCAGAAGAAGTGCAGCAGACCCAGGCCGGCGATCAGGTACACCAGCCGGTGCAGCAGTTGCCAGCGCCGCGCCCCGAGGGCCTTGATGGCGCGGTTGAACGAGGTGGCTGCCAGCGGCGTCAGCAGCACGAAGGCCGTGAAGCCAACCAGGATGAAGGGCCGCTTGCCGATGTCGCGGGCGATCTCCTCCACCTCGAAGCCCATGTCGAACCAGGCGTAGGCGAGCAAATGCAATACGACGTAGAAGTACGCGAACAGGCCCAGCATGCGGCGAAAGCGCGCCAGCTGCGGCGTGCGGGTGAGCGTGCGCAGCGGCGTGACGGCCAGCACGATGCAGATGAAGCGCAGCGTCCAGTCGCCGGTGGCGCGGACCAGGGCCTCCGCCGGGTTGGCGCCCAGCGCGTCGGCGAAGGCGCCGTAGCCCAGCCAGGCGAAGGGCAGCAGGCAGGCCGCGAAGACCAGCGGCTTGGCGGCCGGATGCAGCAGCAGGCGTCTCATCGCGCCGCGGCGCTCAGTAGTATTTCTTGAGGTCCATGCCGGCATAGAGCTGGCCGACCTGCGCCTCGTAGCCGTTGAACAGCAGCGTCTTGCGCCGCTTGGCGAACAGGCCGCCGGGCTCGCCGATGCGCCGTTCGGTGGCCTGGCTCCAGCGCGGGTGGTCCACGTCCGGGTTCACGTTGGAATAGAAGCCGTACTCGTTGGCCGCCGCCTTGTTCCAGGCGGTGCCCGGCTCCTTCTCGACGAAGCGGATCTTCACGATCGACTTGGCCGACTTGAAGCCGTACTTCCACGGCACCACCAGGCGCACCGGCGCGCCGTTCTGGTTGGGCAGCACCTCGCCGTACATGCCGAAGGCCAGCAGCGTCAGCGGGTGCATCGCCTCGTCCATGCGCAGGCCCTCGGTGTAGGGCCAGTCGAGGATGCGCGAGCCGACGTAGGGCATGGTCTTCGGGTCGGCCAGGGTCACGAACTCGACGTACTTCGCGCTGCCCAGCGGCTCCGCGCGCCGGATGAGCTCCGACAGCGAATAGCCGACCCACGGGATCACCATCGACCAGCCTTCCACGCAGCGCAGGCGGTAGATGCGCTCCTCCTGCGCGGCGAGCTTGAGCAGTTCGTCGATGTCGTATCTGCCCGGCTTCTTCACCAGTCCCTCGACCTCCACGGTCCAGGGTCGGGTCTTCAGCGTGTGGGCGTTCTTCGCCGGGTCCGACTTGTCGGTGCCGAACTCGTAGAAGTTGTTGTACGTGGTGGCGTCCTTGACGTCGGTGAGCTTCTCCATCGTCTGCGCGCCGGCGACGGCGGACTTCGCGCCCTTCAGCGGCGCGAGCTTGCCCTGCGCGAGCGCCTCGCGGCCCGCCCAGGAGGCCAGCGCCGCCCCGGCCGCGCCGCCGGCCAGCAGGCGCAGCAGGTCGCGGCGGCCCTCGTAGACGGCGCGCGGCGTGATCTCGCTGGCGCGGGGATGGACGAAACCGGGATCGCGGGGACGGAGGAGCAGCATGCGCAACCTTTCAGGCGCCGCATCGGGCGGCGCCGGAAACCAAGAGACAACGGGAGACGCCGGTTAGTTCGGCGCCATCCCGTTCCCGGTTACAGCGTACCGTAGCTGTGCAGCCCCGACAGGAACATGTTCACGCCGAGGAAAGCGAAGGTCGTGACCGCCAGCCCGACCAGCGCCCACCACGAGGCGAGGCTGCCGCGCAGGCCCTTGACCAGCCGCATGTGCAGCCAGGCCGCGTAGTTGAGCCAGACGATCAGGGCCCAGGTCTCCTTCGGGTCCCAGCTCCAGTAGCCGCCCCAGGCGTCGGCTGCCCACAGCGCGCCCAGCACCGTGGCGATGGTGAAGAAGGCGAAGCCCACCGCGATGGACTTGTACATCACGTCGTCCAGCACCTCGAAGGACGGCAGCCGCGCCGCGATGCGCCTGCGGCCCAGCAGGATGCCGGCCGCGATCAGCGCCGAGATGGTCGCATAGCCCACCCAGTAGCTGCCGCCCGCCTCGGCCACGCCGCGCTGGCGGAAGGCGATCGGCACGAAGCACAGCGCCGCGCCCAGCAGCCAGATCGGCGCCAGGCGCCACCAGCGCGTCTCGTCGGCCTGCTGCTTGATGAGGTACGCGAAGGCGACCATCGCCGCCAGCGCGAAGGTGCCGTAGCCGATGAAGTTGGCCGGCACGTGCAGCTTCATCCACCAGCTCTGCAGCGCCGGCACCAGCGGCTGGATCTCGTGCGCGCCGCGCACCAGCGTGTACCAGAGCAGGAAGCCCACCGCGGCGCTGACCACCAGCATCACGAAGGCGCCCAGCGCGCGGGTGGCGTAGCGCTCCTCGAAGTAGAGGTAGAAGGCGGTGGTCAGCCAGCAGAACAGGACGAACACCTCGTACAGGTTGCTGACCGGGATGTGGCCGATGTCGGGGCCGATCTGGTGGCTCTCGTACCAGCGCACCATGGTGCCGATGAGCGCCATCGTCACGGCCGCCCAGGCGATGCGCGAGCCGATGCGCTCCATCGCATCGGCGAACGTGCCGCCGCCGGGCCGCCCCAAGGCGGCAGGCGCCCCCTCGTGGGCCAGCGAACCACGCGCAGCGGCGAGCGTGAGGGCCGTTTTCTCGCCGCCGAAGAAGCCCAGCCAGTAGAACACCGTGCTCATGAAGAAAAGCACGCTCATCCACAGGATGGCCGACTGGCTGGACAGGAAGTACTTGAGCCAGAACACCTGCTCGGCACGCGCCAGGTCGCCCTGGTAGGACGCGATGGCCAGCAGCGCGGCCGCGCCCACCACCAGCGCCAGCACCCGCAGCGGCCGCCAGAACCAGCCCAGCCAGACCAGCGCCGGGATGGCGGCCAGCAGGATGACTTTCTCGTACACGTCCATCGAGGGCTGGTAGCGCGCGAAGGCGAACAGGCCCGCGGCCGCCACGATGGCGGCGAACACCCAGTCGAAGAGGCTTCGGCGGGCATACCAGCTTTCGTGGAGCGTGAGGGTGGTCGTGTTCATGGCTCGTTGTCCTTCGTGGGCTCCGCCCGGCCCAGCAGCCGGCTGCACAGGTGGGCGAATTCCCGGTCGGTGTCCTGGTTGCGGCGGTTGCTCGACAGCGCCATCACCACGCTGCTGCCCCCGCCGGCCGCCGGGGCGACCCACACCCACAGGCGCCGTTCGCGCACGTAGAGCATGGCAAAAATGCCGACGATCAGCAACGCGCAGCCCAGATAGACCACGTTCCGGCCGGGCGCCCGGGCCACCTGGAACACGCTGGCCTGCACCTGGGTGAAGTCGGTGAGCATCAGCGCCATCGGAGCCGGGTAGAAGTGCGCGTCCGACAGCGACAGCACCGCCTGCGTCAGCCAGGCCTGGCTCTTGCCGTCCATCGGCAGCGGCGCCTGGCCGGCGCGCTCGCGGCTGAGGTTGAGCAGTTCGAACAGCACCTCGTTGACCACCCGCACCAGCACCTGGCCGGCACGCTCGCGCTCGGCCTCCGGCACCTGCAGGTCGATGAACTCGGCGATCGCCTGCCAGCCGCCGGCGCTGCGCTGCAGGGCGCCGTCGGCGACCGGCTTCATGCGCTCCACGCCGGCGAACAGCCCCAGCGCCCGCGTGGCCGAGACGCGCAACTGCTCCACCTGCTCCGTGCGCGCCGGGTCGAGCACGCGGGCCACGTAGCGATCCACCGCCTGCCGGCGCAGGCCCTCGTCGGCCAGCGCGTCGCGCAGGTGCAGGTAGCCGTCCATCGCGCCCTGCTCGTCGGCCGGCACACGCAGGTAGCGGAAGGGCTGGTCGGGCTGCTCGCGCACGCCCAGCAGGAAGACCGGCGGGCCGTCCTCGTCCATGGCCACGGGGACCATGTAGTTCTGGAACTCGCGCGCCTGGCCCGAGGCGTCGCGCAGCTTGTAGCCGATGCTGGGGCCGATGTTGCGCAGTTCCCTGGACTTGCCGGCGGTGGCAGCCGAGCCCAGGTGCGACTGCAGGTCCACCCGCCGCACGTCGGCGCCGCTGCCCTGCATACCGGCGAAGTTCTCGACGTTGATCACCCGCAGCGCCGTGTACTCCAGCGTCAGCTTGTCCTGGCCGTCGCTCAGCGCGGTGCTGCCGCCGATGTTGCCCTCCAGCTCGAACCGCCGGCCGCCGGCCGTCATGGGCATGGCCTGGAGCTTCACGCGCGAGCCGCCGTCGTCGAAGCTGGACTGGTAGATCTGCACGCCCTTCCAGCTCGCCGGGTGGTTGACCTCGATGCGCGCCTCCTTCGACTCGCCGGTGGCCAGGTCGTGCAGCACCACCTCGCTGGCGAAGAGCTTGGGCATGCCGGTCGAGTAGTAGTCGACGATGAACTTCTTCAGCTCGATGGCGAAGGGCAGCTCCTGCAGCAGCACGCCGCTGCCCTGGTTGAGGATGGCCACCGAGGACTGCCCGCCTTCGGGCACCAGGACGTTGCCGCGGAAGGTGGGGTTGGAGACGGCGAGCCGGTGCTGCGCCGGCACGTCGGTGATGAGGCCGCCGCCGTGGTAGACGCTCTTGCCGTTGAACCAGGTCTGGGCGCGCACGATCAGGTCGCCGTCCAGCAGGCCGCCCAGGCAGATCAGCACGATGGCGCCGTGCGCCGCGATGTAGCCCCACTTGTTGGCGCCGCCGGCGCGGGCGGCCACCATCCAGCCGTTGTCGGGGCCGCCTTCGCGGTGCTGCAGCTTCACCTTCCATCCGCCGCCGGCCAGTTGCTGGCCGATGCGCCGCGCCGCGGCCTCGGGCGCCTCGCCGTCCAGCGGCGCCTCCGCCCGCAGCCCGAAGGCCCTCAGGCCCTGCACGCGGATGTTCTCCTTGAAGCTGCGCAGGTCGGCCAGGATGCGCGGCGTGTTGCGCGCGATGCACAGCGAGGTGCTGACCACCAGGAAGGCCAGGATCAGCAGGAACCACCAGGCGCTGTAGACCGCGTCCAGGCTCGCCGCCAGGAACACCTGCGCCCAGAACGGCCCGAACTGGTTGATGTAGTTGGAGAGCGGCTCGTTCTGCTTGAGCACCGTGCCGATCACCGAGGCGATGCAGATCACCGTCAGCAGCGCGATGGCGAAGCGCATCGACGACAGCAGCTCCACCCCGGCGCGCAGCGCATGCGAGCCGGAACGGAGGCGAAGGCCGTGGGTGGATGCGGTCATGAAAGCGAAAGGGCGGGCGACCCCGGAGGATCGGCCCGCCCTGTTGGGTTTTATTGTCGGCGGTTGGTTCGCTGGTGCTGTTTGACCGGCGTCAAATCAGCGCCGCCCGGCCGCCCGAAGGCGCTGATGCGCCCCCTTGGGGGGCAGCGATACGCGAAGCGATGAGCGTGGGGGCAGATTCATCTCAGCGGAGGCCGGCGATGTAGTCGGCGACGGCCTTGATCTCCCGGTCGTTCATCTTGGCCGCCACGCCGTGCATCTGCGGGCTGTTGCCGCGCACGCCGTCGCGGAAGGCCTTGAGCTGCGCATCGGTGTAGTCGGCATGCTGGCCGCCCAGGCGCGGGTACTGGGCCGGGATGCCGGCGCCGTTGGGACTGTGGCAGCCGGCGCAGGCGGGCACCTGGCGGTCGGCGATGCCGCCGCGGTAGATGCGCTCGCCCAGCGTGACGAGGTCCTTCTCCTTGGCGAAGCCGGGCTTGACGGTCTTGCTGCCCACGAACCAGGCGATGTCGCGCATGTCCTGCTCGCTCAGGTGGGCCACCATGGGCTGCATGATGGCGCTCTTGCGCTTGCCGGACTTGAACTCCGCCAGCTGCTTGAGGATGTACTCGGGGTGCTGCTGCGCCAGCTTGGGGTTGGCCGCGATGGCCGAGTTGCCGTCGGCGTTGTGGCAGGAGGCGCAGGACACGCCGTTGGGCGGCGCGGTGTTGAAGAGGGTGTCGCCCTTGGCGGGATCGGGCTTGGCCGGCTTGGCCGCGGCTGCCGGAGCGGCCGCGGGCCCTTCGGCCGCGAGGGCGGTGCCGGCACCGGTGGCGCACAGCAAGGCCGCAAGCAGGACAGGGGCGAACAACTTCATATCGGGGGCGGGTTTATTAGCGCAAAACCTGGCGATTCTACAATGGGCGCTCCATCGTCCCGGCCGTCTCGGCAGGGGCCCTACCTACCCCCTCCCACCAATGACCCAGCCGCCCTCCCCGGCCCGTGCCGACGCGGCCACGGCCTCCACACCCGCCTCCCCTCCAACCGCCGCCCAGGCCGCGCAGCGCCGCCATCAGGCCCTGGGCTGGCTGCACACCGCGCACTTCCTGTCCAGCGCGCCGCAACTGGAGCACCTACCGCCGCTGGGCCTGCCCGAGATCGCCTTCGTCGGCCGTTCCAACGCCGGCAAGTCCACCGCCATCAACACGCTGACGCAGCAGAAGCGCCTGGCCTTCGCCTCGAAGACGCCGGGGCGCACGCAGCACATCAACCTGTTCGGCGTGGGCAAGGGCCAGGTCGACGACACCGTGCTGGCCGACCTGCCCGGCTACGGCTATGCCGCCGTGCCGCGCGAGGCCAAGCTGCGCTGGCAGCGCGTGATGGGCAACTACCTGATGACGCGCCAGGCGCTGGCCGGCGTGGTGCTGATGATCGATCCGCGCCTGGGCATCACCGAGCTGGACGAGGTGCTGCTGGAGGTGATCCGCCCGCGCGTCGAGGAAGGCCTGAACTTTCTGGTGCTGCTGACCAAGGCCGACAAGCTCTCGCGCTCGGAGGCCGCCAAGGCGCTGTCCATTGCGCGACTGCAGGCCGGCGGCGGCGAGGTGAGACTGTTCTCGGCCCTCAAGCGCCAGGGCGTGG
>NZ_JBIQNC010000055.1:0-24403 GCF_044462705.1 Xenophilus sp. | reverse complement strand
CCCGGCTCACTCCACCGTCACGCTCTTGGCCAGGTTGCGCGGCTTGTCGACGTCGGTGCCGCGCGCGCCGGCCGTGTGGTACGCCAGCAGCTGCAGCGGCACCACGTGCAGCAGCGGCGAGAGCAGGCCGTAGTGCTCGGGCATGCGGATGACGTGCATGCCCTCGCCGCTCTCGATGCGGGTGTCGGCATCGGCCAGCACGTAGAGCACGCCGCCGCGGGCGCGCACTTCCTGCAGGTTGCTCTTGAGCTTTTCCAGCAGCGCGTCGTTGGGCGCTACCGCCACCACCGGCATCTCGGCCGTCACCAGCGCCAGCGGGCCGTGCTTGAGCTCGCCCGCGGCGTAGGCCTCGGCGTGGATGTAGGTCACTTCCTTGAGCTTGAGCGCGCCTTCCATCGCGATCGGGTAGTGCAGCCCGCGGCCGAGGAACAGCGCGTTCTCCTTGCGCGCGAACTGCTCGGCCCAGCCGATGACCTGCGGCTCCAGCGCCAGCACCTTTTGCAGCGCCACCGGCAGGTGGCGCATCTCGTGCAGCCAGCGCGCCTCGTCGGCTTCCGGCAGGCGGCCCTTGGCCTGCGCCAGCGCCAGCGTGAGGAGGAACAGGCCCGCCAGTTGCGTGGTGAAGGCCTTGGTGGAAGCGACGCCGATCTCGACCCCGGCGCGGGTGATGTAGGCCAGCTTGCACTCGCGCACCATGGCGCTGGTGGCGACGTTGCAGATGGTCAGCGTCTCGTGCATGCCCAGCGACTGCGCGTGGCGCAGCGCGGCCAGCGTGTCGGCCGTCTCGCCCGACTGGCTGATGGTGACCACCAGCGTCTTCGCGTCGGGCACCGAGTCGCGGTAGCGGTACTCGCTGGCGATCTCGACCTGTGTCGGCAGCTTCGCCACGCTCTCCAGCCAGTACTTGGCGGCGCAGCCGCTGTAGTAGCTGGTGCCGCAGGCCAGGATGAGCACTTTGTCGATGGCCTGGAACACGCGGTGCGCGCTGGCGCCGGTGCGCCCGTCCTGGCCGATGCCGTCGAACAACTCGGGCACGATGCCTTCCACGCCCTCCAGCGTGTCGGCGATGGCGCGCGGCTGCTCGAAGATCTCCTTCTGCATGTAGTGGCGGTACGGCCCCAGTTCGGCCGCGCCGCTGTGGGCCTGCACGGTGCGCACCTTGCGCTCGGCCGGGCGGCCGTCGCGGCCGGCGATCCAGTAGCGGCCGGGCTGCAGGTCCACCACGTCGCCTTCTTCCAGGTAGACGATCTGGTCCGTCACGCCAGCCAGCGCCATCGCGTCGCTGGCCAGAAAGTGCTCGCCCTGCCCCACGCCCAGCACCAGCGGCGAGCCGGCGCGCGCGCCGACCACGCGCTGCGGCTCGTCGCGGCAGATCACGGCGATGGCATAGGCGCCGTGCAGTTGCGCCACCGCCGCCGTCACCGCCTCGAACAGGTCGCCCTGGTAGTGGCTGTCGATCAGGTGGGCGATGACCTCGGTGTCGGTCTGGCTGGAGAAGACGTAGCCGCGCGCCTGCAGCGCCGCGCGCAGCGCCTCGTGGTTCTCGATGATGCCGTTGTGCACCAGCGCCACCCGCGCCGGGCGGGCCGTTTCCGCATCGGCGCCGGTGCCGTGGCTGAAGTGCGGGTGCGCGTTGTGCACCGCCGGCGCGCCGTGCGTGGCCCAGCGCGTGTGGGCGATGCCGGTGAGGCCCTGCACATGCTCCGACTGCACCTGGGCCATGAGGTCGGCCACGCGGGAGGTGGTGCGGGTGCGCGCCAGGCCCCGGGCGCTGGCATGGACCGCCAGGCCGCAGGAGTCATAGCCCCGGTATTCGAGCCGCGAGAGGCCCTGGACCAGGATGGGAACGATGTCCCGATGGGATGCCGCGCCGACGATGCCGCACATGGTGAGTCTCCGGTGGAAGCTGGATGGTGGCGGATGCTAGAACTGGCGCGCAGGAATGTTCTTCCAAATTTTTTTGATCGTCGCAATATTCACTCATCACATTGATACGATGGATTTTTATTCCAACTACATTCCGCATATGGAAGAAATTTCCCTCGATGCCATCGACTGGCGCCTGCTCGACGCGCTCCAGCGCGACGCCTCGCGCACCAACCAGCAACTGGCGGCCGACCTGCACCTGTCGCCGCCGACCTGCCTGCGCCGGGTGCAGCGGCTGCGCCGGGCGGGGCTGATCGAGCGGGAGGTGGCGCTGCTCGCGGCCGACCGCCTGGCCGCCGTGCTGACGGCCGTGGTGGAGATCTCCCTGGACCGGCAGGACGCCGGCGCGCTCGACGCCTTCGAGTCGCGCGTGATCGCCGACGAGGCGGTGCAGCAGTGCTGGCGCGTCTCGCCGGGGCCGGACTTCGTGCTCGTCGTCGCCGTGCCCGACATGCCGGCCTACCACGCACTGGCGCAGCGCCTGTTCACCAGCGACGCCAACGTGCGCAACGTCAAGGCCTTCTTCAGCGTCAAGCGGGCCAAGTTCGAGCCGCGCCTGCCGCTGCGGGCGCAGCGCTGAGAGAGAAAGAAGGAGGAAGGCTCAGGCCTTCGGCGCCTTCTTCGGCCGCTGCCAGTTGGCGAAGCTCACCTGCCGCGCGCGCGCCACGGTGAGCGCGCCGGGCTCCGTACTCTTGCTGACGGTGGAGCCGCCGCCGACGGTGCCGCCGGCGCCGATCGTCACCGGCGCGACCAGCACGCAGTTGCTGCCCACGTGCACGTCGGCCTCGATCACCGTGCGGTGCTTGTTGGCGCCGTCGTAGTTGGCGGTGATGCTGCCGGCGCCGTAGTTCACGCGCTCGCCCACCGTCGCGTCGCCCAGGTAGGCCAGGTGGTTGGCCTTGGCGCCGGCGGCCAGCGTCGAGTTCTTCACCTCGACGAAGTTGCCGATGTGCACCTCGGCGCCGAGTTGCGCGCCGGGACGCAGCCGCGCATAGGGGCCGACCAGCGCGCCGGGGCCGACGGTCACGCCCTCCTTGTCGCCCTCGATGTGGGTGAAGGGATGGATCACCGCGCCGGCCTCGATGCGCGCGTTGGCGATGACGCAGTGCGCGCCGACGCGCACGCCCTCGCCCAACTCGACGCGGCCCTCGAAGAGGCAGTTGACGTCGATCTCCACGTCCTGCGCGCAGGCGAGTTCGCCGCGCAGGTCGAAGCGCGCCGGGTCGGCCAGGCGCACGCCGGCCTCCATCAGCCGATGGGCCTGGCGGCGCTGCCAGGCGCGCTCCAGCGCCGCCAGTTGCACGGGGCTGTTGACGCCGGCCACCTGCAGTTCGTCCGCCGTCTGCTGCGCGACGACCGGCATGCCTTCGTCCACCGCCATCTTCACCACGTCGGTCAGGTAGTACTCGCCCTGGGCGTTGTCGTTGGTGAGCCGGCCGAGCCAGCGCTTGAGCGCCGCGGCGGGCGCGGCCATCACGCCGGTGTACGTCTCGCGCACGGCGCGCTGGGCCTCGGTGGCGTCCTTCTGCTCGACGATGCCCTGCACGCGGCCGTCATCGCCGCGCAGCACGCGGCCGTAGCCGGTGGGGTCGGCCAGCGCGATGGTCAGGAGCGCCAGGCGCCCGCCGCCGCTGGCCGCCACCAGCGCGCGCAGCGTGTCGGCGGCGATGAGCGGCACGTCGCCCGAGAGGATGAGCGCGATGCCGTCGTCAGGCAGGTGCGGCGCGGCCTGCTGCACCGCATGGCCCGTGCCGAGCTGCGGCGACTGGCGCACGAAGGCGAGCGGCGCCTGCGGCGCGATCTGCCGCAGGCCGGCCTCCACCTCGTCGGCGCCGTGGCCCGTCACCACCACCAGCGAGCGCGCGCCGAGGCCGACTGCCGTGTCCGCCACGTGGCCGATCAGCGGCCGGCCGGCGAGGCGGTGCAGCACCTTCGGCAGGCGGCTCTTCATGCGCGTGCCCATGCCGGCGGCCATGACGACGACATCGACGGGAGGGGTGGTCTGCGGAGATGTGCTCACGGTGCGGACTCGATCAAAACGTACTACCAACGGTAGTGTGATTATCGACCGCCACTCTGCAGGCCACCCAGGCTGTGGCGTTGCTCAGTCCTCCGCCACGGCGACGGCCACCTTGCCGAACTGCGCGCCCGAAGCCAGCCGGTCCAGCGCCGCATGCGCGTCGTCCAGCGCCCAGGTCGAGTCGATCACCGGCCGGATGCCGTGCCGCTGCACGAAGTCCAGCAGCGCGGCGAACTCGTGCAGGTCGCCCAGCGTCGAGCCGAGGATCTGCAGTTGCCGGATGAAGATGCGCCGGATGTCCGCCGGCGGCTGGTCGCCGGTGGTGGCACCGCAGGTCACGAGCCGGCCGCCGCGCACCAGCGACTTCATCGCGCTGCCCCACACCGCCTGGCCGACGTTCTCGATCACCAGGTCCACGCCGCGGCCGCCGGTGAAGTCCATCACCGCCTTGGCCACGTCCTGCCTGGCACCGTTGACGGCATGCGCCGCGCCCATCGCGGTGGCGCGCGCCAGCTTGGCGTCGTCGCGCGAGGTGACGATGACCCGCGCACCCGCCGCGCGCGCCAGTTGCAGCGCGGCCAGCGACACGCCGCCGCCGATGCCGAAGACCAGCACCGTCTCCCAGGGCTGGAGCCGCCCCTTGGTGAACAGCATGCGCCAGGCGGTGAGGTGGTTCACGCCCAGCGCCGCCGCCTCGGCCCAGGAGAAGCCCTCGGGCATCGGGAACACGTTGCGCGCCGGCAGGCCGACGAACTCGGCCAGCGTGCCGTCGCGGTGCTCGCCCAGGTAGGCGATGCGGGTGCACAGCACGCCCTCGCCGCGGCGGCAGAACTCGCAGCGGCCGCAGGCCACGCCCGGATGCAGCACCACCGGCTGGCCGGGGCGCAGCAGCGGCTCGCCCTCGTCCACCGCCTCCACGGTGCCGGCGGCGTCCAGCCCCATGATCTGCGGCAGCCGGTGCGTGATGCCGGCGCCGGAGTCGCGCATGTACAGGTCAACCCGGTTGAGCGTGGCGGCGCGCACGCGCACCAGCACCTCGCCCGGTGCCCGCGGCGGCAGCGGGCGCTCGCCGACGGCCACGACCTCGTTGCCGCCGTGGCCGGTGATGTAGACGGCTTTCATGCCCTCATTCTGCGGCGATCTTCTGCTCGCGGATCAGGGTGGAGAGCTGCTCGCCCTCGCGCGCCAGCAGCGCGCGGAACTCGCCGGTGTCCATCGCCACCGGCTCCGCGCCCAGGTCGCCGTAGCGCTGCTTCAGGCCCGGCTGCGCCAGCGCCCTGCCCAGCTCGCGGCTCATGCGCGCCACCACCTCGGGCGGCGTGCCCTTCGGCGCCCACATGCCGAACCAGATGTCCAGGTCGGCGCCCTGCACGCCCTGTTCCGCCACCGTCGGCACGTCGGGGAAGAAGGGCGAGCGCTTGGCGCTGACGATGCCCAGCAGCTTGACCTTGCCGGTGCGGATGTGCGGGAAGGCGATGCCGGGATCGCACACGAAGTCGGCCTGGCCGGCCATCACGTCCTGCAGCGCCGGCGCCGCGCCGCGGTACGGCACGTGCGTCATCGGCGCGCCGCTGGCCTGCTTGAACAGCTCGCAGGCCAGGTGCGGCGGCGTGCCGCTGCCGGCCGAGGCGAAGGACAGCGAGCCCGGCCTGGCCTTGGCCAGCGCCACCAGTTCGCGTACGTTGGTCGCCTCGATCTGCGGCTTGGTGACGAGGTACATCTGCGTCTTGCCCACCGAGGCCACCGGCGCCAGGTCGCGCGAGGGCAGCACGTTCGACTTGAACAGCCACGGGTTGGCCGTCTCCACCGAGGTGGGCGCGATCAGGAAGGTGTGGCCGTCGGCGGCGGCGCGCACCACCTCCGACACCGCGATGTTGCCGCTGGCGCCGGGCTTGTTGTCGATCACCACCGGCTGGCCCAGCGACTCGGCGAGCGACTGCGCGACGATGCGCGCCATCACGTCGGTGCTGCCGCCGGGCGCGAAGCCGACGACGATGCGCACGGGCTTGGCAGGCCACGGCTCGGCGGCCGGCACGGCGCCGGCGGCGCAGGCCAGGGCGAATGCGGCCAGGGCCGCGCGCACCGCGCAGCGGCGGCGAAGGGTCTCGATCATGTGTCTTGTCTCCTGGTGGTTGTGATGGCGCGCTCCGGGCGGCGCCGTGCCTCAGGCTTTCAGCTCCTCGCGCAGCCTGAACTTCTGGATCTTTCCGGAGGGCGTGGCCGGCATCGCCTCGCGCAGCTCGAGCCGCTCGGGGATGTACTGCACCGCCACCTTCTGCTCCTTGAGGAAGCGCACCACCTCCGGCAGGTCGATGGCCTGGCCGGCCCTGGGCACCACCACGGCGCAGGCGCGCTCGCCCAGGCGCTCGTCGGGATAGGCGACGATGGCCACCTGCGCCACCGCCGGGTGCCGGTACAGCAACGACTCGATCTCGAAGACCGGGATGTTCTCGCCGCCGCGGATGATCACGTCCTTGCTGCGCCCGCTGATGCGGATGTAGCCCGCCTCGTCCATGCGCGCCAGGTCGCCGGTGTCGAACCAGCCCTCGGCGTCGGTGCCGTTCCACTGCGGGCGCTTGAGGTAGCCGCCGAAGTTGGAGGCGGCGCGCACCAGCAGCCGACCCACCTCGCCGCGCGGCAGCTCGGCGCCCGCCTCGTCGGCCACCTTCAGCGCCACGCCGCGCAGCGGGCAGCCGTCGGTGGTGAAGGCGCGCTCGTCGTCGTCCTCGGGACGGATCAGCGTGACGGCGCCGTTCTCCGTCATGCCCCAGGCGGAGACGATCTTGGTGCCCAGCACCTCGCGCGCCTGTTCCACCAGCGGCCCGGGGATGGGTGCGCCGGCACACAGGAAGGTGCGCAGCGTGGGCACCGGCCGGCCGCTCTCGCGCACCTGCCGCGTGAGGTCGGTCAGGAAGGGCGTGGAGGCCATGGTGAAGGTGACGCCCTCCTCGCGCACCGCCTGCGCGGCGCGCGCCGGGTCCCACAGGTCCAGCAGCACGGCCGGCGCGCGCAGCATGACCGGCATCATCAGGCCATACATGAAGCCGGTCTGGTGCGCCATCGGCGAGGCCATCAGGATCACGTCGCCGGCGCCCAGGTGCAGCCGCTCGGCGTAGGGGACGATGTTGGCCATCAGCGTGTTGGCGCTGTGCATCACGCCCTTGGGCTCGCCGGTGGTGCCCGAGGTGTAGATGAGCTGCGTGACGTCGTCCGGCCCGGGGCGGCTGCCGGCGAGGATGGCGGCCGCGTCGGCCTCCTTCTCCCACGCCGGCGCGGCGAGCAGTGCGTCGAAGTCGTCGGCGCCACCGCCGCCGACCACCAGCACGTGCTGCAGCAGCGGAAGCTCCTTCTGCAGGCCGCGCGCCATCGCCTCGTGGTCGAAGCCGCGGAAGACCTTGGGCACCACCAGCACTCTGGCCTCGCCGTGGCGCAGCATGAAGCCCAGTTCGCGCTCGCGGAAGATCGGCATCAGCGGGTTGAGCACCGCGCCGATGCGCGAGCAGGCCAGGTACAGCACCGTGAAGCGCCAGCCGTTGGGCAGTTGCATGGCGACCACGTCGCCCCGGCGCACGCCCAGGCGATGCAGGCCCACGGCCACGCGGTCGGCCATGGCGGCGAGTTCGCGGTAGGTGAAGCGGCGGTCCTCGCCGCCCTCGGCGCGCAGCGCCGCGAGCGCCATCCTGTCAGGGCACGAGGCGACGCAGGCATCGAGCTCGTCGTTGATGGTGCGGTCGGCCCACAGCCCCTGCGCGACGCTGGCGGCGCGGCGGGGCGGCAGCAGGATGGCATCGAAGTCCATGGTGTCTCGTCTCCTCTCGTTGGTGTGTCGTTCAGATCGGCACCGCCTCGCGCCCCGCGCGCGCGCGGGCGATGACGGTCTTCATGATCTGGGCCGTGCCGTCGCCGATCTGGAAGCCCAGCACGTCGCGCAGGCGCTGCTCCATCGGCCCGCGGTCGTAGCCGCCGTGGCCGAACATCAGCAGGCACTGGTGCACCGTGTCGTAGGCCAGCTTCGGCGCCCACCACTTGCACATGGCGGCCTCGGCGCTGTGCGGCAGGCCGCGGTCCTTCAGCCACAGCGCCTGCAGGCACAGCAGGCGTGCCGCCTCGACCTGCGTATCGAAGTCGGCCAGCGGATGCGACACGCCCTGGAAGGCCGACAGCGGCCGGCCGAAGGCCTCGCGCTGGGCGACGTGCGCCCACGTCTCCTCCAGCGCCGCGCGCGCCACCGCCAGCACCTGCAGCCCGATCAGCGCGCGCGAGAAGTCGAAACCCTGCATCACCTGCACGAAGCCCTTGTCCTCGTCGCCCAGGCGGTGGTCGGCCGGGACCCTGACGTTCTCGAAGAACAGCGAGCCGCGGCCGATGGCGCGCTGGCCGTGGCAGTCGAAGCGGTTGCGCGTGATGCCGGGCAGGTCCATCGGCACCAGCAGCGCGGTGACGCCGTGCGCCTGCGACTCGATCGGACCGGTGCGCCCGAACACCACCGCCGCGTCGCACTGGTCTGCCGCAGAGATCGAGGTCTTCTCGCCGTTGAGCACGTAGTGGCCGCCCACGCGCTCGACCTTCAGCCGCAGGTTGGCGGCGTCGGAGCCGCCGCGCGGCTCGGTCAGGGCGATGGCCAGCAGCGCCTCGCCGCGGGTGAGCCTGTTCAGCCACGGGCGCGCCACCTCGGGCCGGCCGTGCTCGGCGAGGATCTGCCCGTTGAGCGAGGCCAGCAGGTTGATGTAGCTGATCGACAGGTCCGCGCGCGCGATCTCCTCGTGGATCACGCCGGCGGCCAGGCAGCCCAGGCCCTGGCCGCCCGCGTCCTCGGGCAGTTCGGGCGCGATGAAGCCCATCTCGCCCATCTCGCGCATCAGCGCGCGGTCCAGCACACGGCTGCAGTCGCGCTCCTGGAAGCCCGGCGCCACGCGATCGGCGGCGAAGCGGCGCGCCTGCTCGGCGATGGCCGCCAGGTCCTCGTCGATGTACGGGTTCATTCCCGGCCCCTACTTCGCGTACTTGCGGAACTCGGGCTTGCGCTTGTCCTTGAGCGCATTCACGCCCTCGCGCGACTCGTCGGTGTCGTAGAACAGCTTGAGCGCGTACATGCCCATGCCGGCGATGCCCGACTGGTGCGCCGTGTCCATGTTGAAGCTGCGCTTGGCGATGGCGATGGCGGTGGGGCTCTTCTCGCAGATATCCTCGGCCCACTGCTGCACCGTCTCGTCCAGCTTCTCGGGCGGCACGCAGGCGTTGGCCAGCCCCATCGCCACCGCCTCCTGGCCGCTGTAGCGGCGGCACAGGTACCAGATCTCGCGCGCTTTTTTCTCGCCGACCACGCGGGCCAGGAAGGCGGTGCCGTAGCCGGGGTCCACCGATCCCATCTTCGGCCCGGCCTGGCCGAAGACGGCCTTCTCGGAGCAGATGGTCAGGTCGCAGATCGTGCACAGCACGTTGCCGCCGCCGATGGCGTAGCCCTGCACGCGGGCGATGACCGGCTTGGGCACGTCGCGGATGGCGGTTTGCAGTTCCTCCATCGGCAGGCCGATCGTGCCGCGGCCGTCGTAGTTGCCGTCGTGCGCCGACTGGTCGCCGCCGGTGCAGAAGGCCCTGTCGCCGGCGCCGGCCAGCACGATGCAGCCCACCTCGCGGTCGTAGCCGGCCCGGTTCAGCGCCTTGATCAGCTCGTCGCAGGTCGTGCCGCGGAAGGCGTTCAGCTTCTCGGGCCGGTTGATGGTGATCCAGGCCACGCGGTTGCGCACCTCGTAGAGGATGTCCTCGAAGTCCATGTCGATCTCTCCTTGGATGTCGATGCGGGGAAGGTCAGCCGGCCATCGTCAGGCCGCCCGACACGGACAGCACCTGCCCGGTGACGAAGGCCGCGTCGTCGCTGGCGAAGAAGGCGATGGCGCCCGGCAGGTCCTCCGGCTGGCCGATGCGGCCCAGCGGGATGGAGCGGGTGAAGGCCTCCATCAGCTTCTCGGGGTTGCCCGCGCCTTCCCTGTAGTCGGCGAACAGGGCCGTGTCGGTGGGGCCGGGGCACACCACGTTGACGGTGATGCCGTGGCGCGCATGCTCGCGCGCCAGCGTCTTCGACAGCGCCACCAGCCCGCCCTTGCAGGCGGCGTACACCGCCTCGCCCGAGGAGCCCACGCGCGCCGCGTCGGAGGCGACGTTGACGATGCGGCCGGCCTTGCGCGCCGCCATGCCCGGCAGCACCGCGTGGTGCATGTGCAGGGCGCCGGTCAGGTTGATGGCGACGAGCCGCTCCCAGTCGGCGGGCGTGGTCCTGGTGAACGGCTTGAACACGTCCCAGCCGGCGTTGTTGACCAGCACGTCGATGGCGCCGAGCCGGGCCTGCGCCTGCGCCACCGCGGCATCGACGCTGGCGCGGTCGGTGATGTCGCAGCGCACGGCCTCGGCGCGGCCGCCCGCTTCGCGGATCTGCCCGGCCACCTGCGCGGCGGCCTCCTCGTTCAGGTCGAACACCGCCACCTTCGCGCCCTCGCGGGCGAAGCGCCGGCAGGCTGCGCCGCCGATGCCGCCGCCGCCGCCGGTGACGACCACGGTCCTGTCTTCAAATCGCTGCATGCAAATCTCTCCTGGCGTGCTTGCTATCGTCCATGGATCGGCGGCCTCCGTCGATCCGATATATGACAATATATTGTCTTAAATGGCTTTTCGCAAGCCTTCGACACTCTGCTTCGTGAACGGATACTTTTATGGTTTTCCCTAATGAAAACGATGAAAAAGCGCGCATGGCACTCGCCAATCGCCTGTTCTTCAGGTTGTACCAATGTGCAAATATGTTGCATAAAACCGGGACGCGCGCCGTGGAAGCCGAAGGGCTGACCACGCAGCAGTGGGCGGTGCTGGGCGCGCTCTCGCGGGAAGAGGCCGGCGCGGGGATGAGCGTGGGCGAGCTGGCGCGCTACCTGAAGGTGAGCCGGCAGAACCTCTCGGGGCTGATCGGCCGCATGGAGCGCGACGGCCGCGTGCGCATGGCGCAGGACGCGCGCGACCGGCGCGCGCGCATCGTCTCGATGACGCCCGAGGGGCGGCAGCTATGGCAGCAGCAGGCGCTGCCCAAGATCCACGCCTACTACGCGCAGGTGCTGGAGGGCTTCTCGATCAACGACACCACGCACAGCCTGCACTACCTGCTCAAGCTGCTGGAGAACATGCAGAAGGTGGACGAGGCGCAGGGCGGCGGCGAGGGCGTGGAAGCCGAGGAGGCCTGACCGCCGCGGAAAAGACATCGGCCGCAGCGCCTCGGGACGCTGCGGCCGACGGGAAGGGAAGAAAACTCAGACCTTCTCGAGGATCAGCGCGATGCCCTGGCCCACCCCGATGCACATGGTGCACAGCGCGTAGCGCCCGCCGCCGCTGTGCAACTGGTTCACCGCCGTGGTCGCCAGCCGCGCCCCGCTGGCACCCAGCGGATGCCCCAGCGCGATGGCCCCGCCGTTGATGTTCACCCGCGGGTCCTCGTCCTTCAGCCCCAGCATCCGCAGCACCGCCAGCCCCTGCGCCGCGAACGCCTCGTTCAGCTCGATCACGTCGATCTGCTCCAGCTTCAGCCCCGTGAGCGCCAGCACCTTCTCGGTCGCCGGCGCCGGCCCGATGCCCATCACCCGCGGCGCCACGCCCGCCGTGGCCATGCCCACGATGCGGGCCCTGGGCTTCAGGCCGTGCTTCGCCGCCGCCTGCTCGCCGGCGATCAAGAGCGCGCAGGCCCCGTCGTTCACGCCACTGGCGTTGCCCGCCGTCACCGTGCCGTCCGGGCGCACCACGCCCTTGAGGTTGGCCAGCGCCTCCAGGCTGGTGTCGCGCGGGTGCTCGTCCTTGTTCACGACCACCGGGTCGCCCTTCTTCTGCGGGATGCTCACCGGCACGATCTCGGCGTCGAAGAAGCCGCGCTTTTGCGCCGCCACCGCCCGCTGCTGGCTGGCCAGGGCCATGCGGTCCTGCGCCTCGCGCTCGATCTTGTGGTCGGTGGCCACGTTCTCCGCCGTCTCGGGCATCGAATCGACGCCGTACTGCGCCTTCATCAGCTTGTTGACGAAGCGCCAGCCGATGGTGGTGTCGTACACGGCGTTGGCGCGGCTGAAGGCGCTTTCGGCCTTGGGCATGACGAAGGGCGCGCGGCTCATGCTCTCGACGCCGCCGGCGATCATCAGCTGCGCCTCGCCGGCCTTGATGGCGCGCGCGGCGCTGCCCACGGCGTCCAGGCCCGAGCCGCACAGGCGGTTGACGGTGGCGCCGGGCACCTCGATGGGCAACCCGGCCAGCAGCGCGGCCATGCGCGCGACGTTGCGGTTGTCTTCGCCGGCCTGGTTGGCGCAGCCGTAGATCACGTCGGTCACGGCCTGCCAGTCCACTTCCTTGTTGCGCTCCATCAGCGCCCGGATCGGCACGGCGCCCAGGTCGTCGGTGCGCACGCTGGCAAGCGCCCCGCCGTAGCGGCCGAAGGGGGTGCGAACGGCGTCGCAGATGAAGGCGTCGAGGGTGGTCATGGAAGCTCTCCTTGAAATTCGGTGTTCAGGCGGCACGCGCCGGCCAGGGCTCGATCATCCACCCGGCGAGCAGGCCCGCACCACGACCCGGCAGGGCTCGGTGGGCAGGTGGTTGTCGCACTGCCGCGCGGCAGCGCGCGCGGCCTCGGCTGCGGTGGGCGCGGTCGCCACGCCCCACTCGCCGTAGTTGCCCTGCGCCATGGCGCCGCAGGTCCGCTCGAAGGTCACGCGCACCTCGCACGAGGCGCCGCGCCGCCGGCCGGCGCGCTCGCACTGGGCGCGCGCCTCGCGCTCGGCGGCCTCGCGCGTGGGGTGCTCGTAGGCATAGCCCCAGGCCGGATAGGCGCTGGCGATGGCGCCCCAGCTCGGCTGCTGCGCAGCGGCGGCGAAGGCGGCGGCGCCCAGGGCCGCCGCGCATGTGCCGAGCAGCAGGCGGCTTCGCATCACGCCCGCCGGAAGACGAGCACGGCGTTGCTGCCGCCGAAGGCGAAGGAACTGCTCACGGCCGCCTCCAGGTCCGGCGCGTCGACGGCGCCGGGCCGTACCAGGTTCAGCGCGCAGGCGGCGTCGGGCGCGTCGCAGTGCGCGTTGGGCGGCAGTTGGCGCTTCGCCAGCGCCAGCACGGTGATCACCGCCTCCAGCGCGCCGGCGGCGCCCAGCAGGTGGCCGTGCAGCGCCTTGGTGGAGCTGACCTTCAGCCGGTCCAGGTCGCCGCCCCACGCCAGCGCGAGGGCGTCGCGCTCGATCGGGTCGCCGATCTTGGTGGCGGTGCCGTGCGCATTGCAGTAGCCGACCTCGGCCGGCGCCAGCCCCGCGGCATCCAGCGCCATGCGCAGCGCGCGCGCCTGGCCGGCGGCCTCGGGCTTGGTCAGGTGGGTGGCGTCGCAGCTGTGGCCCCAGCCGGCCAGCAGCGCGTGGGCGCGGGCGCCGCGCGCCTTCGCCCGGGCCTCGGATTCGAGCACCAGGAAGGCCGCGCCCTCCCCCAGCGCGAAGCCGCTGCGGTCGGCCGCGAAGGGCCTGACGGCGGTGGCCGCGGCCTGCGCGTCGCCGGCCGGGAAGGCTGCCAGCGTCTGCATGGCCTGCCAGGCCATCACCACGCCGGGCACGATCAGCGCCTCGCTGCCGCCGGCGATGGCGACGTCCACCTCGCCGCGCTGCACCGCCTTGGCCGCCTCGGCGATGGCCACGGCCGAGGAGGCGCAGGCCACCGAGTAGGTGAACACCGGCCCCTGCGCCTGCTGCCGCATGGCGACGTGCGAGGCCGGCGCGTTGGGCATGAAGGCCGGCACCGTCAGCGGCGGCACGCGGCCGGCGCCGGTGGCCATGCCGCTGCGGTAGGCGGCCTCCAGCGCCACGGCGCCGCCCATGCCGCAGCCGCCGAAGACGCCGACGCGCTCCGGCGCGGCGCCGTGCAGGCCGCCGGCGTCCTTCACGGCCAGGTCGGCGGCGGCCACGGCCATCTGGCTCACGCGATCCACGCCCGCGAGCTGCAGCCTGGTGAACCAGCGCGATTCGTCGAAGGCCACGGTCGCGGCGGCGGCGGGCTTCGCCAGTTCGGGGAAGATGGGCCGCACGGCCGACTCGCCGCGCAGCAGGGCGGCGAACAGGGCCTGCGGGTCCTCGCCGTACGGCGAGACCACGCCCAGGCCGGTGACGGCGACCGCGCTCACGAGGCGGCGGAGGTGTCGGCGGCCGGCTCGCCGGCGTCGGCCTGCTGGGCGCGCACGCGGTCCACCACGGCGGCCAGGCCGGCCAGCGTCTCGATGCTCGGGTCCGGGTCGGGCAGCGAGATCTTCAGGCGGTCCTCGATCTCGAACAGGAATTCCACCAGCGCCAGCGAATCGAAGCCCTTGTCGCGCATGGACTCGTTCGGGTCGAGCGTGGCGGGATCGATGCCGTACTTCTCCTGGATCAGGTCCTGCAATTCCTTCAGCGAAGAACTCATGGGCGGCTGTGTTGTCGTCTTCGTCGGTGTCGGGTCATGATAGCCGCTCGACCTGCGGCTCCGCGGGCCGCCAGCGCAGCGAGGCCCAGGCGAACACCGCCCCCAGCGCGGCGCCGGCCAGCACGTCCCACAGCACGTGCTGGCGCACCGCCATCGTCGACCAGGCGATGGCGGCGAACCAGGCGAGGTTCAGCGCCCGCAGCACCGCCGGCGCGCCGGCCCGGCGGAAGATGCTCTCCAGCCAGATCGCCGTGAACATCGAGATGGCGACGTGCATCGACGGGCAGGCGTTGCCGGCCGCGTCGATGCCCTGCAGCAGCGCGAAGCCCGGCGCGCCGGCCGGCACGTCCATCGGCGGGATCTGCGTGGGCCACAGCCAGAAGATGCCCAGCCCCGTGGCGCACAGCGCCGCCGACCAGAAGCCGTAGGACAGCAGCGACGCGAAGCCGCGCTGCAGCCCCGGCGCGATGCCCACGTACACCCACAGCGACAGGTAGGCCGCCAGCCAGCCCGGCTGGAAGGGCATCCACCGGTCCACCGCCGTCAGCGGCATCACCGTGACGGGGTACACGGGGTTGCGCAGGAGGTGGAAATAGCCGATGAAGAAGACCCACACCCACACCACGGTGCCGATGAACTTGAGCCAGAAGTGTTCGCGCGCGCGCTGGCGCAGGTCGCGGGTCCAGGAGAGCGGAGCGGGAGGGTGGTCGGTCATGCAGCGGGGCCGGGCGGACAAGCGCCAAACCCGCCATCTTGCCCGAGCCGAGTGACGCGCCCTGCGCGCCGGCGGCATCGGCGGGCCGGTGCTACCCTCGCCGCACCATGTTCAACCCGACCCAGGAAGACGTGCGGCGCTTCTTCTGCCGCTGCTACGCCAAGCACCGCGCCGGCCAGCCGATGGAGGCGCTGGAGATCATCGCCAGCGAGTGGATCGACCAGCACCCCGAGTACCACGCCGACCTGGCCGACGCCGACGCGGCGGCGGCCCGCGTCTACGACGGCCAGGACGGCCGCGAGAACCCCTTCCTGCACCTGTCGATGCACCTGTCGATCAGCGAGCAGTGCTCGATCGACCAGCCGCGCGGCATCCGCCAGGCGGTGGAGCTGCTGGCCGCCCGGCGCGGCTCGCTGCTGGAGGCGCACCACGAGGCGATGGAGTGCCTGGGCCGGATGATGTGGGAGGCGCAGCGCGCCGGCCGCCCGCCCGACGGCGACGCCTATGTCGACTGCGTGCAGCGGCGCGCGACACGAGAATGAAACACCCCCCAAGCCAATGAACCGAGACAAAGCATGACCCTCGAACGACGCCGCCTGCTGCAGGGCGCCGGGGCGCTGGCCCTGGGCACGGCCGCCGGCATCGCAACCGCCCAGCCGGCCTTTCCCTCGCGGCCCATCCGCATCGTGGTGCCCAACGCCGCCGGCGGCGCCGCCGACCTGACGGCGCGCGCGGTCGGCCAGAAGATGGCCGCCGCGCTCGGCCAGCCGGTGGTGATCGACAACAAGCCCAGCGCCGGCGGCGTGGTGGCCGGCGAGCAGGTGGCGCGCGCCGAGCCCGACGGCCACACGCTGCTGCTGATCTCCAGCGGCAGTGCTGTCAGCGCGGCCCTGTTCAAGAAGCTGCCCTTCGACACGCTGGCCGACTTCGCGCCCGTCTCGCAGATGGCGCGCTTCGACCTGGCGATCGCCGTCGCCGCGAACGGCCGCTTCAAGACGCTGGGCGAACTGCTGGCCTGGGCCCGCGCCAACCCGGGCAAGCTCAACGTGGGCACGCCGCAGATCGGCACCACGCAGAACCTGGCGGCCGAGCTGTTCAAGCTCTCGGCCGGCATCGATGCGCAGGTGGTGCCCTTCAACGGCACGCCGCCGGTGGTGACGGCCATGCGCGGCGGCGAGATCGACGTGCTGGTCGACATCCTCGGCCCGCTGATGCCGCACATCCAGGGCAAGGTCCTGCGCCCCCTGGCGGTGCTGGGCCGCGAGCGGGCGCCCGAGCTGCCCGACGTGCCCGCCGTGCGCGAGAGCGGCGGCCCGCTGGCGGGCTTCGACGTCAGTTCGTGGAACGGCCTGGCCGCCCCGGCGAAGACGCCGCCCGCGGTGGTCGAGCGCCTCAGCCGCGCGGTGCAGGACGCCGTCGCGCAGGCCGACGTGAAGCAGCAGCTGCAGGCGCTGAACATGACGGCCAGGGGCAGCAGCCCCGCCGCACTGCGCGACTTCCTGGCCGCGGACATCCGGCGCTGGGACGAGGTGATCGCGAAGGCGAAGCTGCAGAAGCTGTAGCGGGATTCAGCCGGCCGCCGGCGCGCCCACCACTTCGCGCAGCAGGTCCAGCGCCGCCTGCTGCGTGTGCGTGACCGGCCGCTGCGCGCTGGTGGCCAGCCAGGCCTGCACCGTCAGCGGCGGCTGGCCGATGGCGCGCACGGTGAAGGCCGAGGGCCGCACCGAGCTGGCCACCGCATGCGGCGTGAGCACGGCGCTGCCCAGGCCCTCGGCCACCAGTTCGAGGATGGCCGGCACGCCGTCGATCTCCAGCGCCACCTGCGGGCGCAGGCCCAGCGCGGCCAGCTCGGACTCCACCTGCATGCGGATCGCGTTCGGCCGGCTGGGAATGATCAGCGGCAGGCCGGCCAGCGCCGCCAGCGGCAGCGGCGCGGGGGGCGGGTCTTCCGCCAGGCCGGGCGGCCGCGGCTGCACCAGCACCAGCGCCTCGGCCATCAGCGGCAGGATGTCCAGGCCGGCGGCGGGGCGGGCGTTGTAGAGCACGGCGATGTCCAGCCGGCCCGCCGTCAGCGCCTCCTGCATGCCGACGGACAGGCCCTCGGTGATCGACAGCTGCGCCTGCGGCAGCCGCTGGCGGAAGGCGCGCGTCAGGGGCACGGCGTAGGCCCGCGCCACGCTGGGCGGCAGGCCCAGCGCCACCCGGCCGGCCAGGCCGCCGCGGGCGCCGGCCAGCTCCTCCTGCGCGCGCGCCACCTGGTGCAGGATGCCGCGCCCGTGCTCCAGCAGCAGCGCCCCGGCGTCGGTCAGCGTGACGCCGCGGCCGTTGCGCACCAGCAGGTTCTGGCGCAGCTCCACCTCCAGCAGCCGCACCTGGCGCGACAACGCGGGCTGGGCCACGTCCAGCGCCTGCGAGGCACGGGTGAAGCTGCCCAGCTCGGCCACGCGCACGAAGTATTCGAGTTGCTTGAGGTCCACGAACGGTGACAAGAGGTATCGCAGAAAAGCGAACCATACCACTGGATATGCCGATTTGTTCTAGCTGATAGCGGCGGCGGCGACTTCCCGCCGGGCCCGGCGCTTCGCAGAATGCCTCCTCGAGCAACGGGCCGCCCTCTCTCGCGCACAGGCCCTTCGGAGACACCCGGCATGACCCATCCCCTCCAAGGCATCTCGTCCATGGCCACGCGCCAGGTGCTGGCCGACCTGGCCGCCGCCTGGCAGGCGCAGGGCGGCGCGGCGGTGGCCATCGAATCCGTCGGCGGCGTGGACGCGGCCCGGCGCGTGCAGGCCGGCGAGGAAGCCTTCGACGTGGTCTTCCTCGCCTCTGACGCCATCGACAGGCTGCAGGCCGCCGGCCGCGTGGCCGCGGGCAGCAAGGTGGACCTGGTGCGCTCCAGCACCGTCGCGGCGGTGCGCGCGGGCGCGCCGCGCCCGGACATCGGCACCGGCGACGCGCTGCGCGCGGCCGTGCTGGCCGCGCCGAGCATCGGCTATTCCACCGGCCCGAGCGGCGTGGCCCTGCAGGCGCTCTTCGCGCGCTGGGGCATCGCCGACGAGGTGAAGCAGCGCACCGTGCAGGCGCCGCCGGGCGTGCCGGTGGGCACGCTGATCGCCCGCGGCGAGGTGGCGCTGGGCTTCCAGCAGCGCTCCGAGCTGATCCACGTGGAAGGCATCGACATCCTCGGCCCGCTGCCGGCGGACATCGCCATCGACACCGTGTTCTCGGGCGGCGTGGTGGCCGGCACGCCGCACGCCGACACGGTGCGCCGCCTGCTGGCCTTCATGGCCTCGCCCGACGCCGCCGGCGCCAAGCGCCGCCAGGGCATGGAACCCGCCTGATTCACCCCTCACATCGCACGAAGGACCCGCATGATCATCGACTGCCACGGCCACTACACCACCGCGCCCAAGGCGCTGGAGAACTGGCGCAACGCCCAGATCGCCGGCATCAAGGACCCGTCGGCCAAGCCCAGGGTCTCGGACCTGAAGATCTCCGACGACGAGCTGCGCGAATCGATCGAGAGCAACCAGCTGCGCCTGATGAAGGAGCGCGGCTCCGACCTGACCATCTTCAGCCCGCGCGCCAGCTTCATGGCGCACCACATCGGCGACTTCGAGGTTTCCAGCACCTGGGCGGCGATCTGCAACGAGCTGTGCTACCGCGTCAGCCAGCTCTTCCCCGACAACTTCATCCCGGCCGCGATGCTGCCGCAGAGCCCCGGCGTCGACCCGAAGACCTGCATCCCCGAGCTGGTGAAGTGCGTGGAGCAGTACGGCAACGTCGGCATCAACCTCAACCCCGACCCGAGCGGCGGCCACTGGACCAGCCCGCCGCTGACCGACCGCCACTGGTACCCCATCTACGAGAAGATGGTGGAGTACGACATCCCCGCGATGATCCACGTGAGCACGAGCTGCAACGCGTGCTTCCACACCACCGGCGCGCACTACCTCAACGCCGACACCACCGCGGTGATGCAGTGCATCCAGGGCGACCTGTTCAAGGACTTCCCGACGCTGAAGTTCGTGATCCCGCACGGCGGCGGCGCGGTGCCCTACCACTGGGGCCGCTTCCGCGGGCTGGCGCAGGAGATGAAGAAGCCGCTGCTTCATGATCACATCCTCAACAACATCTTCTTCGACACCTGCGTCTACCACCAGCCGGGCATCGACCTGCTGACGAAGGTGATCCCGGTCAAGAACATTCTTTTCGCCAGCGAGATGATCGGCGCGGTGCGCGGCATCGACCCGACCACCGGCCACTACTACGACGACACCAAGCGCTACGTGAACGCCACGGCCAACCTCACGGACGAGGAGCGCTACCAGGTGTTCGAGGGCAACGCGCGCCGCGTCTTCCCGCGCCTGGACGCCGCCCTCAAGGCGAAGAACAAGTGATCCCAAGGAGATAAGACATGTACGAACTTGGCGTTGTCTACCGCAACATCCAGCGCACCGACCGCGAGACGGCCGACGCGCTGGCTGCCTTCGGCTCGGCCACCGTGCACGAGGCCATGGGCCGCGTGGGGCTGATGAAGCCCTACATGCGCCCGATCCAGCAGGACGTTGCGGTGTCCGGCACGGCCGTCACGGTGCTGCTGCAGCCCGGCGACAACTGGATGATGCACGTGGCGGCCGAGCAGATCCGGCCCGGCGACATCGTGGTCGCCACCGTCACGGCCGAATGCAGCGACGGCTACTTCGGCGACCTGCTGGCCACCAGCTTCCAGGCCCGCGGCGCCCGCGCGCTGGTCATCGAGGCCGGCGTGCGCGACACCAAGGTGCTGCGCGAGATGCACTTCCCGGTCTGGAGCCGCTACGTGTCGTCCAAGGGCACCATCAAGGCCACGCCGGGCTCGGTGAACATTCCCATCGTCTGCGCGGGCGCCTTCGTCACGCCCGGCGACGTGATCGTGGCCGACGACGACGGCGTGGTCTGCGTGCCGCGCGCCATCGCCGCCCGGACGCTGGAAGCCGCCCGCAAGCGCGAGGCCAACGAAGGCGGCAAGCGCGACATCTTCGCCGGCGGCACCCTGGGCCTGGACTACTACAAGATGCGCGAGCCGCTGGCGGCCGCGGGGCTGAAGTACATCGACTGAGCGCCCACCACCGATTTCCCGAACCCAGGAGCCTCCATCCCATGACATCCCCGATCCGCCGCGGCCTGCTGGCCCTGGCCGGCACCGCCCTCGCGGCCGCCCTGCCCTTCGGCACCGCCGCCCAGGGCGCCTACCCGACGAAGCCGGTGCGCATCATCACGCCCTTCCCCGTGGGCGGCGGCCCCGACGGCGTGGCCCGCCTGGCGGCCGACAAGCTCTCGCGCCTGTGGGGCCAGCCGGTGACGGTGGACAACCGCCCCGGCGGCAACGGCTTCATCGCCATCGACGCCTGGAAGCGCGGCGCCAAGGACGGCACGGACCTGCTGATCCTCGACAACGTGCACCTGGCCGCCTACCCCACGCTGTTCAAGAAGCTGCCCTACGACCCGGTGAAGGACTTCACCATCGCCCAGCCGCTGTTCAAGACGCACTTCTTCTTCACCGTGCCGACCAACAGCAAGTACAAGAGCGTGGGCGACATCATTGCCGACGCCAAGGCCCATCCGGGCAAGCTGAACTACGGCTCCTGGTCGGTGGGCAACCCCGTGCACCTGGGCTCCGAGCTGTTCGAGAGCATGACCGGCACCCAGATGGAGCACGTGATCTTCAAGGAGACCACGCAGCTCTACACCTCGGTGGCCACGGGCGAGATCGACTTCGCGCTGGGCAGCGCCGGCACGGCCGGCCCGATGTACCGCGCCGGCAAGCTGCGGCTGCTGGCCTTCACCGCACCGCAGCGGTCGCCGGACTTCCCCGACATCCCGACGGTGGGCGAGTCGGGCGGCCCGAAGGACTTCGAGGTCACGGGCTGGAACGTGGTGGCCGTCCCGCCGGGCCTGCCCGCCGCGGTGACCGACAAGATCCGCAAGGACCTGGTGGAGGTGCTCAAGGACAAGGACTTCGCCGAGAAGTTCAAGACCTTCGGCTACGAGCCCTTCCCGGCCACGCCGCAGCAGTTCCAGGCCACCCTGAAGACGGAGACGCAGCGCTTCGGCGACGTCATCCGCAAGGCCGACATCTCGCTGGACTGAAGGAGACGACATGAGCAAACCCACCTCCGGCCCCTTCGAGAAGACGCCCGGCTGGCTCGACTGGTACACCGGCCCGAGCAAGCCGGCGTTCCAGGTCCCGCCGGGCAGCGTCGACGCCCACTGCCACGTGTTCGGCCCCGGCGAGCAGTTCCCCTACGCGCCCGAGCGCAAGTACACGCCCTGCGACGCGAGCAAGGCGCAGCTCTTCGCGCTGCGCGACCACCTGGGCTTCGCGCGCAACGTGATCGTGCAGGCCACCTGCCACGGCGCCGACAACCGCGCGCTGGTCGATGCGCTGCAGTCGTCGGAGGGCAAGGCGCGCGGCGTCGCCACCGTCAGGCGCAGCGTCAGCGACGAGGAACTGCAGGCGCTGCACGAGGCCGGCGTGCGCGGCGTGCGCTTCAACTTCGTCAAGCGCCTGGTGGACTTCACGCCCAAGGACGAGCTGATGGAGATCGCCGGCCGCATCGGCAAGCTCGGCTGGCACGTCGTCATCTACTTCGAGGCGGTGGACCTGCCCGAGCTGTGGGACTTCTTCACCGCGCTGCCGACCACGGTGGTGGTCGACCACATGGGCCGCCCCGACGTGACCAAGCCCATCGACGGCCCGGAGTTCGAGCTGTTCCTGAAGTTCATGCGCGAGCATCCGAACGTGTGGAGCAAGGTGAGCTGCCCCGAGCGCCTGTCCGTCGCCGGCCCGCCGGCGCTGGACGGCGAGCGCAACGCCTACCGCGACGTGGTGCCCTTCGCCCGCAAGGTGGTCGAGCTGTTCCCCGACCGCGTGCTGTGGGGCACCGACTGGCCGCATCCCAACCTCAAGGGCCACATGCCCGACGACGGCCTGCTGGTGGACTTCATCCCGCACATCGCGCCGACGGCCGAGCTGCAGAAGAAGCTGCTGGTGGACAACCCGATGCGCCTGTACTGGCCGGAGGAAAAATAGCCATGTCCCTCGACAAACCCTACCTCGACGTGCCCGGCACGATCATCTTCGACGCCGAGCAGAGCCGCAAAGGCTACTGGCTCAACCAGTTCTGCATGAGCCTGATGAAGGCCGAGAACCGCGAGCGCTTCAAGGCCGACGAGCGCGCCTACCTCGACGAGTGGCCGATGACCGAGGAGCAGAAGCAGGCCGTGCTGGCGCGCGACCTCAACTGGTGCATGCGCACCGGCGGCAACATCTACTTCCTGGCCAAGATCGGCGCCACCGACGGCAAGAGCTTCCAGCAGATGGCCGGCAGCATGACCGGCATGACCGAGCAGGAGTACCGCGACATGATGATTGGCGGCGGCCGCTCGGTCGAGGGCAACCGCCACCTGGGCGAGAACGGCGACGCGCAGCCGCAGAATCAGCCGCAGGGCGCGGCCCACCACCACCGGAAAGACTGACATGGCCCGCATCACCGCATCCGTCTACACCTCGCACGTGCCGGCCATCGGCGCGGCCATGGACCTGGGCAAGACCCAGGAGGACTACTGGAAGCCCCTGTTCGCGGGCTACGAGTTCTCCAGGCAGTGGATGAAGGACAACAAGCCGGACGTGATCTTCCTGGTCTTCAACGACCACGCGACCGCGTTCAGCCTGGAGATGATCCCGACCTTCGCCATCGGCACCGCCGCCGAATACCAGCCCGCCGACGAGGGCTGGGGCCCGCGCCCGGTGCCCAAGGTGGTCGGCCACCCCGAACTGGCCAGCCACATCGCGCAGAGCGTGATCCAGCAGGACTTCGACCTCACCCTCGTCAACCGGATGGACGTGGACCACGGCCTGACGGTGCCGCTGTCGCTGATGTGCGGCGAGAAAGACCCGAAGGAAGGCGCCTGGCCCTGCCCGGTGATCCCCTTCGCCGTCAACGTCGTGCAGTACCCGGTGCCCAGCGGCCAGCGCTGCTTCAACCTGGGCCGCGCGATCCGCAAGGCCGTCGAGAGCTACGACGAGGACCTGAACGTGCACATCTGGGGCACCGGCGGCATGAGCCACCAGCTCCAGGGCGCACGCGCCGGCCTGATCAACGCCGACTGGGACAACCGCTTCCTCGACCGCCTGATCGCCGAGCCGGCGGAACTCGCCAAGGTGCCGCACATCGAGTACGTGCGCGAGGCCGGCAGCGAGGGCATCGAGCTGGTGATGTGGCTGATCGCCCGCGGCGCGATGGCCGACGTGAACGGCGAGGGCCCGCCGCCGAAGGTGGCGCACCGCTTCTTCCACGTGCCCGCCTCCAACACGGCCGTGGGCCACCTGATCCTCGAAGAATCCACCTGAATCCGGAAAAGGAACCCGACATGACCATCAAAGTAGCCCTGGCCGGCGCCGGCGCCTTCGGCATCAAGCATCTGGACGGCATCAAGAACATCGACGGCGTCGAGGTCGTCTCGCTGATCAGTCGCGACCTGGGCAAGACCAAGGAAGTCGCGGACCAGTACGGCATCAAGCACGTGACGACCGACCTGGCCGAGAGCCTGGCGCTCAAGGAGGTGGACGCCGTCATCCTCTGCACCCCCACGCAGATGCACGCCGCGCAGACCAAGGCCTGCCTGGAGGCCGGCAAGCACGTGCAGGTGGAGATCCCGCTGTGCGACGTGCTCAAGGAAGGCGAGGAAGTGCTGGCCCTGCAGAAGAAGACGGGCAAGGTCGCCATGGTCGGCCACACGCGCCGCTTCAATCCCAGCCACCAGTACGTGCACAAGAAGATCGCCGCGGGCGAGTTCAACATCCAGCAGATGGACGTGCAGACGTACTTCTTCCGCCGCACCAACATGAACGCGCTGGGCCAGCCGCGCAGCTGGACCGACCACCTGCTGTGGCACCACGCCGCGCACACGGTCGACCTGTTCGCCTACCAGGCCGGCAGCCCGATCGTGAAGGCCAACGCCGTGCAGGGCCCGATCCACAAGGAGCTGGGCATCGCGATGGACATGAGCATCCAGTTGCAGGCCGCCAACGGCGCCATCTGCACGCTCAGCCTCTCGTTCAACAACGACGGCCCGCTGGGCACCTTCTTCCGCTACATCGGCGACACCGCCACCTACATCGCGCGCTACGACGACCTGGTGCAGTCGCACAGCAAGGGCCCCGAAACGCCGGTGGACGTGAGCAAGGGCTACGTGTCGATGAACGGCATCGAGCTGCAGGACCGCGAGTTCTTCGCCGCCATCCGCGAAGG
>NZ_JBIQNC010000054.1:0-24878 GCF_044462705.1 Xenophilus sp. | reverse complement strand
AGAACGCCCAGTTGGCTGCATGACTTGATGTACGTGGAAACGAGGCAGGGTCAGCATGAGCAAAATGCACCACGCCACCGAGCTGCAAATGATCCCGGTCGATCAGATCGCGGTGCTCAACCCACGCGACCGCAACGGCCGCGTGTTCGAGGAGATCGTCGGCAACATCAAGAACGTCGGCCTGAAGAAGCCAGTCACGGTCACGCCGCGAGACGATCTGGAGGATGGCAAACACTTCCTGCTGATCTGCGGCGAAGGCAGGCTCAAGGCGTTCAAGTCGCTCGGCGAGACGCAGATCCCGGCGCTGGTCGTGAACGTCAACGACGAGGACGCCTTCATCATGAGCCTGACCGAGAACATCGCCCGCCGGAAATACAGTGCGCTGGAACTGCTGATGAGCATCGAACAGTTGAGCCAGCAGGGCTACGACAAGCGCGTCATTGCCCAGAAAACCGGCCTGAGCCTCGACTACATCAAAGGCATCCTGCTCCTCTTCGAGAAGAGCGAGGAACGCCTGCTGGCCGCCGTCGAGGCCGGAAGGGTTCCGCTCAATGTCGCCATCACCATCGCGGGCGCAAGCGACGAAGAAGAGGTGCAGGCCGCGTTGCAGGACGCCTACGAAAGCGGCCAGTTGCGCGGCGGGCAACTGATGCAGGCGCGGCGCGTACTTCAGCGGCGCAGCACCCTGGGCAAAACGCTGGCCCATCGGCCAGCGCGCAAGGGCGCGTCCGTCACTACCTCCAGCCTCGTGCGCAACTACCAGCACGAGGTCGAGCGGCAGAAGCTGATGGTCAAGAAGGCCGAATTCACCCAGCAGCGCCTGCTGTTCGTGATCGAGGCGCTGCGCCAGTTGCTGGCCGACGAGCACTTCTCCAACCTACTTCGCGCCGAAGGCCTGGACACCTTGCCCAAGCAACTGGCCGAGCGCGTCTGGGCTGGAGGTCACGCGGCATGAGTCGCCCGCCGCTGGGGTTCATCCCAGAACCGATCACGCTTGCGCTGGATCGGATTCTGCCGTCGCGCAAGACGCCGGAGGGCTTGAATACCTCGCGCAAGTTCAAGCAGATCATGGCCTCGATGGAAGCGGTCGGACTGATCGAACCCCTGAGCGTGGGCAAGGCGGACAAGGTGACCGGCCAGCACATCCTGCTCGACGGGCACATGCGCCTGCTGGCGCTGCGGCAGCTCGGCTACGTCGACGCACCGTGCCTGATCGCTACCGACGACGAAAGCTACACCTACAACAACCGGATCAACCGCATCTCGTCCATTCAGGAGCACCACATGCTTCGGCGAGCGGTCGAGCGTGGCGTTTCGCCCGAGCGGCTGGCCAAGGCGCTGAACGTGGACATCAGCCAGATCCACAAGAAGGTGAGCCTGCTCGAAGGCATCTGCCCGGAGGCGGTCGAGATGCTGAAGGATCAGCACTTCTCTGCCAACCTCGGTTCGGTGCTGCGCAAACTCAAACCGACCCGGCAGGTCGAGTGCGTGGAATTGATGCTCACTGCCAACAACATGACGGTTGCCTACGCCGAAGCCCTTCTCGCAGCCACGCCGCCGCACCTGCTGGTCAGCGAGAAGCGGCCGCGGAAGATATCCGGCGTCACGGCGGAACAGATGGTGAAGATGGAGCGCGAGATGGGAAACATCCAAGGGCAACTGAAGCTGGTCGAAAAATCCTACGGTCAGGACGTGCTGCTACTCGTGCTGGCGCGCGGCTACCTCGGCAAGCTGATCGACAACAAGGCGGTGTTCCGTTTTCTGTCGCAGCGCCAGCCTGACGTGCTGGCCGAGTTCGAGAACATCATCCAGACCGTGGCGCTGGACGGAAAGTGAATGCGACGGATCGGCGATGCTATTCACCGACCGCACGCCACATCACCGCCGGACGATGCCGATGACGGCGGAGAGGCGGCGATGGTCGCGCATCGCAATGCGCCCGTGGCCGATCCGGCGTGCCTGTATGGCCTGATCGGCGACGTGGCCCATGCCGGCAGCGAAGGCACGGAAACCAATGCAGTCGCCATCGCCGCCAACTTCATGGCCTATCTGTCCTGCGCGGTCGGGCGCGGCGTGTACCTGCCTGTCGGCAACACCCGCCACCACGCGCGGCTGTTCTGCTTGCATGTCGGGCGCTCGGGCCGTGGCCGCAAGGGTGACGCGGTGTCGCTGGTGCTGCGCATCGATCAGGCGCTACGCGCGATGAACGAAGGCTTCGCGCCGCAGATTCATCGCGGCGGCCTGTCCAGCCGCGAAGGGTTGGTGGCGCTGATGCACGATGGTTATCGGCAAGGCCGACTAGAGGTGCCCGCCATCGAGGACAAGCGGCTGTGGGTGGTCGAATCCGAATTCGCCAACGTGCTGCATCAGGGACGGCGCGACGGCAACACGCTGTCGGCGGCGCTGCGCGATTGTTGGGATGGCGTCGATCTGAAGCCCGCCACCAAGTCGAACCGGCTTTACGCCAGCCAACCACACGTCTGCCTGAGCGGCGCGATCTCGCCCAGCGAACTGACGAGCCTGATGAGCGCCCGCGATCTCACCAACGGCTTCGCCAATCGCTTCCTGTTGATCTGGGCCGAGCGCACGCGGATGCTGCCCTTCCCGAAGGAGACGCCGCAAGCAGTGGTCGAGGATTTGGCGCGTCGAACATTGGAGGTGCTGGCCTTCGTTCGCGCCGACCGGCACGACCAGCGCGACCACCTGCGGATGGAACTGTCCCCACAGGCGCAATGGTGCTACGCCCAGCTATACCGGGGTGAGCTTAACGACGATCTCGGCGACGGCGCGGTCGGCGCGTTGCTGGAGCGACGCGCCCCGATGCTGCTACGGCTGGCGATGCTGATGGCGATGACCGATCTGCAAACCCGGATCGATGCTCAGCACATCGACGCGGCGATGGCGTGGATTCGCCACGCCACGGCATCCGTTCGGTTCGTGTTCGTCAGCGCCGCCGAGGAAGCGAAGCTGGCGCAGGTGCTGGAATTGTCGAACCGCGTGCTGGCCTTCCTGCGCGAGCGCGGTCAGGCCACGCGCAGCCAGATCAGCGCGGAGTGCTTTCGGGGCAAGGTGACCAAGGCGCGGATCGACGCCAGTCTGGAGCACCTGTTGGCCAGCACGCCGCCCAGGATCAGCGTGCAGTGGGTTGAGCGCAGCGACGGTGCGCCAGGGACTCCCACGCGGGTGTATCGGCCAGCGTAGCTGCCCCGAGGGCTCATTTCGCTCGTTTCGCTGCGCCGAACCGCCCGCAAGTGCTTGTCGGGCTTCTCATTTCGCTGGTTTCGCTCATTTCGCCGCCCTCTCTCTGGAGAGGCGAGTGACCGGCGACCCTCGTTCCAGATCGGAGCCATATCGCCGCCTCGCCAGAAAGTCGTCATCATTTTACGACTGACACAGACTTATTTTCATTCTGTTTGACGAACTGTTTTGATGCGTATATGCTCCGCCAAAACATAGGAAAACTCCCACGCCACCATGTCCAGCGACCGCCTCTCAGGAATGTCTCAAGCGCAACGCGACCGGCTCGCGTTCGTCGAGCTGCGCCTGCGCTTCATGGGCGAAATCCGCCGTCAGGATTTGGTCGCGCGCTTCGATATCCAAGCGGCGGCGGCTACGCGGGACATTGCCCAGTACAAGGAACTGGCCCCGGGCAACATGGAGTACGACACCAAGGGCAAGGTCTACGTGCGAGCCGCGTGGTTCCGGCCCTTGTTCGACTTCCCGGTCGAGCGGGTCTTCACATGGCTGTCCCAAGGCTACGGTGATGCCGAGCCTGCGCGCTTTCGGGGTGTCATCGCCACCGAAGGCACCAGCCTGCCGGGCCGGGTCGATCTGGAATTGCTTTCGACTCTGACACGCGCCATCCACCGGGGCGCAGCCGTCAAGATTTCCTACCGCGCCCTGTCCAGCGGCCTCACCACCCGCGAGATCGTGCCCTTCGCCTTGGCTGACAGCGGCTTGCGCTGGCACCTGCGGGCCTTCGACCGCCGCAGCGGCGAGTTCCGCGACTTCGTGCTGGGCCGCTTCGACGACGCCAGCATCTTGCCGGGCGAGGTCGCCGACCACGAAACCGCCGCTCAGGACATCCAGTGGAACCGCATCACCGAGCTGGAGCTTGTGCCGCATCCGGCCAATGTGCAGCACCCCGACACCATCGAAGCCGAGTACGGCATGGAAGGCGGCGTGCTCAAGGTGCGCACCCGCGCGGCAATGGCGGGCTACCTGCTGCGCCGTTGGAACGTGGACTGCACCGACGACCACAGCCTCAAGGGCGGCGAACACCACCTGTGGCTGCGCAACCGGCAGGCGCTCTATGGCGTCACCAACCTCGTTCTCGCGCCGGGCTACGACGCAGCCAGCAAGGAATGGTGATGAACATGGCGCTCTGCTTCAACCCCGCCCCCAAGCACGCTTACGCCCGAAAGGAGTTTCATCATGGCTAAGACCCCGTCCAATCACGGGAAGCAATGGTCGCCTGCCGACGTTTCGCAGCTTAAGCAGCTCGCCAAGCAGAACACGCCCACGCGCGTCATCGGCCTCAAGATGGGCCGCACGGAAGATGCCGTGCGCGCCAAGGCCAGCGAAGCCGACGTTTCGCTCAAGCCCACCAACCAGTCGCCCTACAACCGGCGCAAGCCCTGAGCGACAGTCGGAACGAAGACGAAGGGGCGCGCCGTGTTGAAGCTCGAACAGATCCAGAAGAACGCAGCCATCTCGGGCTTGGAGCCCGGGCAGGTGGTGCGCATCGTCACGACCGAGCCTGTCGGCGACAACGCCCTGACCGTTTACTACAAGACCGCCGACGGCACGCTGCGCGAGCGGATGCTGTTCCGCACCGACGAAGCGAACCTGTCGCTGGCCGAGTCGGGCCGCCCGTGGGCCTTCGATGCGCCGGGCGACGCCTTCAAGCTCGCCGCCGAGGCCTACCGCATCAATCTGGCCCACCTGTTCGATCCGATGATGGCCGTCCACACCTCGAACGTGGAGCCGTTGCCGCACCAGATCACGGCGGTCTATGAGTCCATGCTGCCGCGTCAGCCGCTGCGCTACGTGCTGGCCGACGACCCCGGTGCGGGCAAGACCATCATGGCCGGGCTGTTCATCCGCGAGCTGTTGATGCGCGCCGACGCCAAGCGCGTGCTCATCGTCGCGCCCGGCTCGTTGGTCGAGCAGTGGCAGGACGAAATGTTCGAGAAGTTCGGCCTCTCGTTCACGCTGTTCTCGCGTGAGCAGGTCGAGCAGTCCCGCAGCGGCAACCCCTTCGACGACTTCGACCTGCTGATCGCCCGCGTCGATCAACTGGCGCGATCCGAAGACCTGCAAGAAAAGCTCATGCTCACGCAGTGGGACTTGGTCGTCGTGGACGAAGCCCACAAGCTCTCGGCCAGCTACTTCGGCAACAAGGTCAACAAGACCAAGCGCTTCCTGCTTGGCGAGACGCTGGGAGCCATCACCCGCCACTTTCTGCTGATGACGGCCACGCCCCACAACGGCAAGGAAGAGGACTTCCAGCTCTTCATGTCGCTGCTGGATGCAGACCGCTTCTACGGCAAGTTCCGCGATGGCGCACACAAGGTCGACGTGGCAGACCTGATGCGCCGCATGGTCAAGGAGGACATGCTTCGTTTCGACGGCACGCGCCTGTTTCCCGAAAGGCGCGCCTATACCGTCAACTACAAGCTCTCCGACCCGGAGGCTGCCTTGTACGCAGCGGTCACGGACTACGTGAAGACCGAGTTCGCCCGCGCTGACCAACTGGCTGATGGTGGCCGCAAAGGCACGGTCGGTTTTGCTTTGACCGCGCTGCAACGGCGGCTTGCCTCCAGTCCCGAGGCCATCTACCAGTCGCTCAAGCGACGCCGCAACAAGCTCAAGCGCCGCGTCGAGGACGAAAAATTGCGCCAGCGTGGCCAGGCGCTGGCAGAGACACTGAATGGCAGCAACGGCCTGCCCGAGGACATCTGGGACTCCGCCGATGACCTTCCATCCGAGGACTATGAAGCGCTGGAAGAACGGTTGGTCGATCAGGCCACGGCCTCCCAAACTATCCCCGAACTCGAAGCCGAAATCATCATCCTCGAAGGGCTGGAAGAGCAGGCCCGGCAGGTCGTCCATTCCGGCCAAGACCGCAAGTGGGACGAACTCTCCCGCCTGCTGCAAGACACGCCGGAGATGCACGACGAAGCGGGCCGCCAGCGCAAGCTCATCATCTTCACCGAACACCGTGACACGCTGAACTACCTTGCGGTCAAGATTCGCGGCCTCATCGGCAGCGAGGAAGCCGTGGTGATGATCCACGGCGGCGTCAAGCGCGAGGAACGGCGCAAGGTGCAGGAGCTGTTCCGCAACGATCCGACCGCGCGCGTGCTCATTGCCACCGACGCGGCGGGCGAAGGCGTGAACCTGCAAAACGCCAACCTGATGGTCAACTACGACCTGCCGTGGAACCCCAACCGGCTGGAGCAACGCTTCGGTCGCATCCACCGCATCGGCCAGACCGAGGTCTGCCACCTCTGGAACATGGTCGCCTCTGAAACCCGCGAGGGCGACGTCTTCCAGCGCCTGTTCGAGAAGCTCGAAGTCGAGCGCGCGGCGCTGGGCGGGCGCGTGTTCGACATCCTCGGCGAGGTGTTCGAGGAGAAGAGCCTCAAGGACTTGCTGATCGAGGCCATCCGCTACGGGGCCGACCCCGAGGTGCGCGCCCGCCTGCTCAAAAAGATCGAAGGCGCGCTCGACACCGATCATCTCGAAAACATCATCAAGCGCAACGCCCTGTGCGAAGAGGTGATGGACGAGAGGCGCCTGTTCGCCGTCAAGGAGGAAATGGAGAAGGCCGAGGCCCGCAAGCTCCAGCCCTTCTTCATTCGTGCCTTCTTCAACCAAGCCTTCGCGGCCTTGGGTGGCGAACTGCGCCCCCGCGAGCCGGGCCGCTTCGAGATCACCAACGTCCCCGCCATCATCCGCGAGCGCGACCGCCAGATCACGGGGCGGGATCGCCGCAACGCCGACCCGGTGCTGCGCCGCTATGAGCGCGTCTGCTTCGAGAAGCAGTACGTGCGCTTGACCGACCGTGTGGGCGCGCCGATGGCCAGCCTGCTGCATCCGGGCCACCCCTTGATGCAATCGGTCACCGACATCGTGCTGGAGCAGCACCGCAACAAGTTGAAGCAAGGCGCGGTGCTGGTCGATCCGAGCGACTTAGGCGTCACGCCCAAGGTGATGTTCATCATCGACCACCGGGTCTTGGAAGGCCAAGACCCCAGCCGCGTCGCCTCGCGGCGCATGCAGTTCGTGGAGATCGATGCCGCAGGCACCACCATCAACGCGGGCTGGGCACCGCATCTGGACTTGGAGCCGCTCGACGCTTCCGACATGCCGCTGATCCAAGATGTGCTGGCCGCGCCGTGGATCGCCAAGGATCTGGAACACGCTGCGCTCGCCCACGCGGGCAGCCACCTCGTGCCCGAACATTTCGACGAAGTGCGCTCGCGGCGCGAGAAGTCCGTGGACAAGACCTTGGCCGCCGTTCACGAGCGGCTGGTCAAAGAGATCAACTTCTGGTCAGACCGCTACATCAAGCTGCAAGACGACATGGCCGCAGGCAAGGACGTTCGCCTGACGCTGGAGAACGTCCGCCGCACCATTGATGACCTGACGGCACGCCGCCAGTCGCGCGAGAAGGAACTGCTGGCCCTGCGCCATGTGGTCTCGGCCACGCCGGTCGTGCTGGGCGGCGCGCTCGTCATCCCGGCAGGGCTGCTGATGCAGCGCAAGGGTGTCCCCGCCGAACAAGGCGGCTGGTCGGCGGACGCCGCTGCCCGTGCCCGTGTCGAACAGATGGCCATGCGCGCGGTCATGGAGGCCGAACGCGCGCTGGGCCATGACGTCATCGACGTCTCGGCGCAGAAGTGCGGCTGGGACGTGACCAGCCAGCCCAAGCCCGTGGATGGCCGCCTGACCACCTCGCGCCACATCGAGGTGAAGGGCCGTGCCAAGGGCCAGTCCACCATCACGGTGACCCGCAACGAAATCCTCTACGGCCTGAACCAGGCAGACAAGTTCATCCTCGCCATCGTGCTGGTGGACGGGGACAGGCACGAAGGCCCGTTCTACGTCCGCCAGCCCTTCACGCAGGAGCCGGACTGGGCCACAACCAGCATCAACCTCGATCTGGGCCAGTTGCTGGCCAAGGCCGTCGCGCCGGGGGCTTCGCTGTGATGGCCTTCCGGACGCCCCAAGACCAAGAGAAACGCCTCCGCGTGGGAGGCGTCGGGCCAAGGCTGCTCGCCTTGGCGGGGCACAAAGGAAAACGCCTCCACGAAGGAGGCGTTGGGCCGGAGATGCGATCTCCGGTGGGGTTTATGGCGCGAATCCTACACGCAACCCGTGCCTCTGTCAAGGTGGACTTGGCCTGTCGGGAGCAGCGCCGATGAGCCGGGTTGTCGCCTACGTGGATGGATTCAACCTCTACTTCGGCCTGCGCAGCAAGGGCTGGAAGAAGTATTACTGGCTGGACTTGTGTGCCTTGGCGACCACGCTGCTCAGGCCCGACCAGACGTTGGAGGGCGTCCACTACTTCACCTCGCGCATCCGTGCCAACGGGCGCAACGTCTCCGACATGCAGCGCCAGACCGCCTACCTCGAGGCGCTGGACACCTTGCCCAAGCTCCAGTCGCACTTCGGCCACTACCTCGAAAAGCCCAAGCAGTGCCGCCAGTGCGGCGCGCAGTGGATGGACTACGAGGAAAAGATGACCGACGTCAACATCGCCATGCAACTGCTGGCCGATGCCTATGACGACCGCTTCGACACGGCGTTGCTGATCTCTGCCGACAGCGACCTCACCACGCCGGTCAGCGTCGCTCGCGCCAAGTTTCCCGGCAAGAACATCATCGTCGCCTTGCCGCCCAACCGCCGTTCGCACCAGCTCACACAGGCCGCCAGCGGCAGTTTCATCATCAACGAAACCGCTTACCGCCGCAGCCAGCTTCCGGCTCAAGTGCAGCGCGCGGACGGCTTCGTCCTCCAGCGCCCCGCGCATTGGCGATAGGAGGATGTCATGACCCATCACGACATCTTCGACTCACTGACCCGCAACGCCTTCGACTTCTTGGAGCGTGGCATCGTGGAGTTCGACCAGACGCCCAAGTATTCCGTCATCCACTTCTGCGCGGCAGTGGAGATGCTGCTCAAGGCGCGGCTGATGAAGGAGCACTGGTCGCTGATTGTCTCCAAGCCCGAGCAGGCCAATCTCGCCAAGTTCATGGCCGGGGACTTCATCTCGGTCACGCTGGAAGATTGCAGGGCGCGGATTCGTGATGTCGCGGGCGAGGACATCGGCGACGAAGCCTACAGCAGCTTCCGCGCGCTGGCGAACCATCGCAACAAGATGGTTCACTTCTTCCACAACGGGCTGGAAAGCGACGAAAAAGCCAAGGCGCAGATCGTCGCCGAACATTGCCGTTCGTGGTTTCATCTGCATCGCCTGTTGAGCCGGTGGAACGGCTACTTCCACGACTTCAGCGGCGAAATCGCCCGCGCGGATCGGGCGATGAAGGGCCACCGGCAATACTTGGCCGCCAAGTTCAAGGCGCTTGCTCCGGAACTGGACGCCGTGCGGAATGCGGGTGGCAAGCCGAAAGCATGCAGCGCCTGCGGCTTCAAGGCCGCCATACCGGACGCCTTTGACGATCAGATCGCGTCGCTGCGCTGCCTGGTGTGCGACCACGTTGAAACGCAGGTCGAACTCGATTGCCCGCACTGTAGTGAACCCATCGTCATTGCGACCGAGGGCTACGCAACTTGCGAGCACTGCGGGAAAGCTATCGAGCCAGAGCATCTGGCGGATGCGCTGACGGATCACGATGCAGCGCACATCGACATCAAGGACGGGGACGACCGCTGGGAGCCTGCCAACTGCGGCAACTGCGAGGGCTATCACACCGTAGTCAGGCGCGGCGACCGCTACTTCTGCGCGAACTGCTTCGACATCTCGGATGGCATCGAGCAATGCCAGTGGTGCAACGAATACAACACCGGCGATATGGAACACAGTTACTCGGTCGGCTGTAGCCATTGTGATGGCAAAGTCGGCTGGGAGAAGGACGACTAAATGAACAACAACATCAAGACACCCAAAAAACTAATCGAAGTCGCCCTGCCACTCGATGCCATCAACAAGGCCGCCGCGCGCGAAAAATCCATCCGCCACGGCCACCCCAGCACGCTGCACCTGTGGTGGGCGCGGCGTCCGCTGGCGGCGGCGCGGGCGGTCATCTTTGCGCAGATGGTCAACGACCCCGGCTACCAGCAGGGCGGCGGCTTCCGCTACGGCGTCAACAAGGAAAAGGCGCAGGCCGAGCGCGAGCGGCTGTTCAAGATCGTCGAAGACCTGGTGCAGTGGGAGAACACCAACAACGAGGAAGTGCTGGAGCGCGCCCGCGCCGAAATCCGCCGCTCGTGGCGTGAGGTCTGCGAACTGAACAAGGGCCACCCCCAGGCCGCCGAACTGTTCAACCCCGACAAGCTTCCTGCCTTTCACGACCCCTTCGCGGGCGGCGGCGCGCTGCCGCTTGAGGCGCAGCGTCTGGGCTTGGAGAGCTACGCCTCCGACCTCAATCCCGTGGCCGTCACCATCAACAAGGCCATGATCGAAATCCCGCCGCGCTTCGCGGGCCGCGCGCCGGTGGGTCCGCGCGTGCCGGGCGACAAGCAGGGGAAGTTGAGCGAGGACTGGTCGGGCGCAAAAGGGCTGGCCGAGGATGTGCGCCGCTACGGTGCGTGGATGCGCGCCGAAGCCGAGAAGCGCATCGGCCATCTGTATCCGCAGGTCGAGATCACTGCCGAGATCGTGAAGGAGCGGCCTGACCTCAAGCCGTTGTTGGGCCAGAAGCTCACGGTCATCGCATGGCTGTGGGCGCGCACGGTCAAAAGCCCCAACCCGGCGTTCAGCCATGTGGATGTTCCGCTGGCTTCCACCTTCATCCTCAGCAGCAAGGCAGGCAAGGAAAGCTATGTGCAGCCCGTGGTCGAGGGTGACAAGTACCGCTTCACGGTGAAGGTGGGTGAACCGCCACAGGAGGCGGGCGACGGCACCAAGGCTGCCGGTCGTGGCGCGAACTTCCGCTGCGTGCTTTCGGATACGCCCATCGGCGGCGACTACATCAAGGCGGAAGGGCAAGCTGGGCGTATGGGCGAAAGGCTGATGGCCATTGTTGCCGAAGGCGTTCGAGGTCGTATCTATCTCGCGCCGACTCAAGAACACGAGGATGCTGCGCGGCAAGCACAGCCTGCGTGGAAACCATCGGGCAATGTGCCTGCACGACTTACCGGCGGCACCTGCGTTCCCTATGGCCTGACCGAGTGGAGCGACCTCTTTACCCCACGCCAACTGGTAGCGCTGACCACCTTCTCGGATTTGGTGGGCGAGGCCATCGCCAAGGTCAAGGCCGATGCCATTGCCGCCGGACTGCCCGACGACGGTGAACCACTCGCCAAAGTCGGCTCTGGCGCAACGGCATATTCAGAGGCAGTGGGTGTCTATTTGGCCTTTGCCATTGACCGGCTTGCAATGACGGGCAATAACTTGGTCAGATGGAACGGCGTTGGGGAGAAGGCGCAGCATAGTTTTGGGCGACAGGCATTCCCAATGCTGTGGGACTTCGCAGAACCAAATTTTCTCGCCGATGCCACTGGCAGTCTGTCAGCCGGTATTTTCTACAGCCACGACCCGCTGCCACTACTGCCGACCGAGACGGCGGGTATCGCATCCCAACTCGATGCACAGTCTCAAACTGTCAGCAAGAACAAGGTCGTTTCAACTGATCCGCCCTACTACAACAACATCGCTTACGCAGACCTCTCGGACTTTTTCTATGTCTGGCTGCGCAAGTCGCTACGCGAAATCTTCCCTGAACTGTTCGCCACACTGGCTGTGCCAAAGGCGGAAGAACTTGTTGCCACGCCTTATCGGCATGGAGGCAGAGAACAGGCAGAAAAGTTCTTCCTCGATGGAATGACGGCTGCGATGCACAACCTCGCAAGACAGGCGAGCCAAGCTTTCCCCGTCACCATCTACTACGCCTTCAAACAGTCTGAAACCAAAGACGAAGCAGGAACCTCAAGCACCGGCTGGGAGACATTTTTGCAAGCGGTTTTGGATGCGGGCTTCGCAATTACTGGAACATGGCCGGTTCGGACGGAAATGAGAACTCGGCAAGTTGCGATGGATTCCAACGCCCTTGCCTCCAGCATCATCCTCGTCTGCCGCCAGCGCCCAGCCGACGCACCCACGGTCAGCCGCCGCGAGTTCATCCGCGAACTCAACGCCGTACTGCCAGAGGCGCTGGACGAGATGACGCGCGGCGGCGTCAATTCACCCGTCGCGCCGGTGGATTTGTCGCAAGCCATCATCGGCCCCGGCATGGCCATCTTCAGCCAATACGCCGCCGTGCTGGAAGCCGACGGCACGCCCATGAGCGTGCGCACTGCGCTGCAACTCATCAACCGCTTCCTCGCCGAAGACGACTTCGACCACGACACGCAGTTCTGCCTGCACTGGTTCGAGCAGCAAGGCTGGGCCACCGGCAAATACGGCGACGCCGACGTGTTGGCCCGCGCCAAGGGCACCAGCGTCGGCGGGCTGCAAGCCAGCGGCGTGGTGGATTCGAGCAAGGGTGAACTGCGCCTGCTCAAGTGGGCCGAGATGCCACGCGACTGGCAACCCGAAAAGGACGCACGGCTCCCGGTGTGGGAGGCGTTGCACCAACTGATCCGCGCGCTGAACCAAGACGGCGAATCCGTCGCTGGCGCGCTGCTCGCTCGCATGCCCGCTCGCGCCGAACCCATTCGCGCGCTGGCCTACCGCCTCTACACCCTGTGCGAACGCAAGGGCTGGGCGGAAGAAGCGCGCGCCTACAACGAACTGGTCACCGCGTGGAGCGCCATCGAACAGGCCGCTGGCGAGGCGGGCGTGCTCGGCTCGCAAGCTCAACTGGACATCTGAGGGGAAGAACATGGCATTGAAACCTTGGCGCGAAATCGCGGAACCGCACTCCGATGTGCGGGAAGGCAAGTTCCAGCAGGCCGAATTCGCCGCCGACCTGTCGCGCGTGCATGCGGGCACGGCCAACGCGGAATACCAGAACCCGGCGCTGTTCTTCCAGCGCACCTTCATCACCGAAGGTATGCGGCTGTTGCTGGACTCGGTGGTCAAGCGCCTTGCAGGCCAGGGCGGCGACCCGGTGATCCAGCTTCAAACCGCGTTCGGCGGCGGCAAGACGCACACCATGCTGGCGGTCTATCACCTCGCCAAGGGCGAAGCACCGGCCAGCGACCTGCAAGGCGTGCCCGCCATCCTCGACGCAGCGGGCGTGACCGAACTGCCCAAGGCGCGCATCGCCGTGCTCGACGGCATCAAGTCCTCGCCCAATCAGCCGGTGGTGAAGGATGGGCAGGATGGCATCCGCACGACGGTTCGGACTCTCTGGGGCGACTTGGCATGGCAACTGGGCGGAGCCGAGAGCTACGCGCTGGTGGCGGATGCCGACGCCTCGGGCACGTCGCCGGGCAAGGACGTGCTGGCCGATCTGCTGGCCCGCTACGCGCCCTGCGTCATCCTGATCGACGAGCTGGTGGCCTATGTACGCCAGTTCGAGGAAGGCAAGGCACTAACAGGCGGCACTTTCGATTCCAACCTCAGCTTCGTGCAGGCGCTGACGGAAGCCTTGAAGGCCGTGCCGACCGCCGTGTTGCTGGCCTCGCTGCCGGAATCCGCCAAGGAAGCAGGCAGCCAGCGCGGCGAGAAGGCGCTGGCTTCTCTTTCGCACTACTTCGGGCGCATCCAGGCGCTGTGGAAGCCGGTGGCGACCGAGGAGGCGTTCGAGATCGTGCGTCGGCGGCTCTTCAGCAACATCAACGACAAACTGGCGATGGAGTCGGTCTGCCGCTCGTTCGCGGACTACTACATCGAGAACCGCGACGACTTCCCGCAGGAGACGCAGGACAGCAAGTATCTGGAGCGGCTGACGCACGCTTACCCGATCCACCCTGAGGTGTTCGACCGCCTGTACGAGGACTGGTCAACGCTGGACAACTTCCAACGCACGCGCGGCGTGCTGAAGTTGATGGCGAAGGTGATCCACCGGCTGTGGAAGGACGGCAACAACGACCCGCTGATCATGCCTGGCAGCTTTCCGCTGATGGATGCCGACACGCTGAACGAGGTGCTCTACTACCTGCCGCAAGGCTGGACGCCGGTGATCGAGCGCGACGTGGATGGTGAGCGTTCGGAGACGTGGGAGATCGAGAACAAGGACACCCGCTTCGGCAGCGTGCAAGCCTGCCGTCGCGCGGCGCGCGCCATTTTTCTGGGCAGCGCGCCCAGCACGGCAAACCAGGGCGTGCGCGGTCTGGAACTAGAACGCGTGATCCTGGGCGTGGCCCAGCCCGGCCAGCAGCCCAACTTGTTCAAGGACGCGCTGCGGCGCTTGGGCGACCGGCTGCACTACCTGAACGCCGCCAACAATCGATTCTGGCTGGACACGCGCCCGAACCTGCGGCGCGAGATGGAAGAGCGCAAGCGCCGCTTTCAGGACAAGGAGGACGTGTTCCCCGCCATCCGCGAGCGCGTGCAGCGCAGCTTTGCCAGCGGGGTGTTCGGCGGCATCCACATCTTCACCGGCAGCGGCGACGTGCCCGACGACTGGGCGCTGCGGCTGGTGGTGCTGCCGCCGGATGCGGCCTTCAGCAAGAGCGGCCAGAGCCTGGCCATCGACCGCGCAACCGAGATTCTGAAGAAGCGTGGCGACCAGCCCCGTTTCAAGCAGAACCGCCTGATCTTCGTGGCGGCGGACTACGACAGTGTGAGCCGCCTGAAGGATCATGTCCGCTCGCACCTCGCGTGGCGCAGCATCGTCGGTGACTACAAGGACAACCGCATCGTCCTCGACAACCTGATGGCCAAGCAGGCGCAAGCCAGCCTGGATCAGGCCGAGGAAACGGCGCGGCGCATGATCCGCGAAACCTACAAATGGCTGGTCGCGCCAGTGCAGGAAGCCCGCCCCGGCAAGGGGCTGTCCGAAGTGAAGTGGGAGCACTTCCCGCTCAACCCCGGCGCGCAGAACTGGTCGCAGGAAATCGAGCGCGTGCTCAAGGAAAACGAACTGCTCATCAGCGAGTGGGCACCAATCCATCTGGCCAAGGTGCTGAAGGACTGGTTCTGGAAGGACGATGCCAAGGACACCAGCGCCCTCAACGTGTGGCAGCAGAGTTGCCAGCAGCTTTACCTGCCACGCCTGAAGGACGACGCGGTGTTCCAGACCACGATGGGTGCAGGTGCGGACAGCCGCGAGTTCTTCGGCTTCGCGCAGGGCAAGGAGCCGGATGGCGACAAGGTGCGCTATGTGGGCTTCAGCTACGGCAAGCGCACGTCGCTCATCATGGACTCGTCGCTGCTGCTGATCGAACCGCTCGCCGCAGCCGCTTACATGGAGAGCCTGCGTGCGGCCGAGGAAGCGTCCCGTGCCAGCGCCGCCAATGCAGAAGGCTCTGCGACGACGGTCTTGGTGACGGGTGACGGAAAAACTCCGCCGCGCGTCGAGGACTCCGGCCAGAGCGGTACTTCGACCGGCAGCGGTGCATCGAGCGCCAAGAAGCAGTTCTACGCCAGCATCGACCTTGATCCGATTCAGGCCAAGCGGCAGTTCGCCGACGTGGTGGACGAGGTGGTGCAGCAGTTCACCCTGCGGCCCGGCGTGAAGGTGCGGATCGCCATTGAGATTCAGGCGGAATCGCCGACCGGCTTCGACGATGGCCTTCAGCGCGCGGTGAAGGAGAACTGCAACGTGCTGAAGTTCAAGAGCGCGGAATTCGAGGCGGGCGAATGAACGCGCCCAAGGTCTTCGTCAGCCACGCCAGCGAGGACAAGGATCGCTTCGTCGTCGAGTTCGCGCGGCGTTTGCGCGAGAACGGCGTCGATGCGTGGCTCGACCAGTGGGAGATGAAGCCGGGCGACAGTCTGGTAGACAAGATATTCGAGGAAGGACTGAAAGAGGCGCGGGCTGTCATCGTCGTCCTGTCCAAGGTCAGCGTTCAGAAGCCTTGGGTTCGGGAAGAACTGAACACCTCGGTGGTCAACAGGATCAGTCGTGGAACGCGGCTGATCCCCATCGTCATCGACGATTGCGAGGTGCCCGAAAGCCTGCGATCCACCCTCTGGCAGAAGGTCGATGACCTCGCCCGCTACGACCAGAGCTTGCAGCGCATCCTGTCGGCGATCTTCGACGTGGACGACAAGCCGACCATCGGTCAGCCGCCCGCCCGGTTCTCCGGGCCTGCACCCTTGATCTCCGGCCTGACGCGGGTTGATGACTTGGCCTTGCGCGTCATTGCGAGAGTGCAGATCGACGAGGACGCCGGTCTTGTGGATTGGGATCGGCTGCGCGCGGAAACGGCGCTCAAAGATGTGCCGCAGCAGGAACTGCTCGACTCGCTGGACATTCTCGAACAGCACTACTACATCAAGATCGGGCGCGTTCTCGGCGCGCCGCTGTCGCATGTCGTTCTGACGGACTACGGCTTTCAGGAGTTCGCGCAGGCGTATGTCGATGGCTATCAGGATGTGGTTGGCCGGATTGCCGCGCTGCTGGTCAACGAGGATGTCCGCCAGAATGAAGAACTGGCAACGCGGGTCGGCAAGCCCCGCGCCTTCGTCGACTTCGTGCTGAACCTGCTGGAAGGCAATAATCACATCAAGGTTTCCAAGTACATAGGTGGCCAGTCCCATGTGTGGGATGTCTCTGCATCGCTGCGTCGGGCGATCCAGCAGGCGCAATAAACCGATGCGGGGGGGACACGATGGGAAAACTGATCGATGGGGACGATGGCCTGCCTGCGGAAGAAGTGGGCGTCTGGGCGAAGGAGAAGCACGACTACCTGTGCCGCTACATCGACATTTCGCGCAGCACCCGCGCGAAGTTTCTTGGCCCTGGCAAGGCAGGCGCGACCTACATCGATCTGTTCTGTGGGCCGGGCCGATGCAAGGTGCGGGACTCCGGCGAGTGGATTGACGGCGGGGTCGTCGCCGCGTGGAAGAAAAGCAGGGAAGGCAATGCACCGTTCTCGCAGGTCTTCATCGGCGACCTCGATGTCCAGCGACGTCAAGCCGCCGCAACCCGCCTGCGCAACTTGGGCGCACCGGTGGTCGAGGTGGACGGTGCCGCCGTCGATGCCGTGAAATCGGTGACCGCCCAGCTCAACGCCTACGGCCTGAACTTCGCGTTTCTCGATCCGTTCGATCTGGCGGCCTTGAACTTCGACATCATCGTCGCCCTGTCATCGCTCACGCGCATCGACATGCTGGTTCACATCAGCCAGATGGACTTACAGCGCAACGTCGTGACCTACGCGACCACCGAGAACTCGCCGTTCGACACCTTCGCACCGGGATGGCGCGACAAGGTTTCCACCCTTCAGGGGCAGCAAGAACTCCGGCTGCAGATATTCCAGTTCTGGCGCGACAAGGTGGCGGGCCTCGGCGTGTGGCCTTCCACCGACATGAAATTGCTGACCGGGGCAAAGAACCAGCCGCTGTACTGGTTGCTGCTTGCAGCCAAGCACGAACTCGCCCACAAGTTCTGGGCCACGGCCTCGAACGTCGAAGGCCAAGGCGCGTTCAATTTCTAGGGTTGCGCGGCCGCTTCCGGGTAGTCGTCCCATGTGCGGCCACGGAAGACGCGACCGTTCGCCTTCTTGTGGCGCTTGACGCCGTCCGCGCCCCAACCGCCCCACTGCTTGAAGAAGAACGCCGCGCCAGCGGCCTCGGCCTGCACCTGCACGTTCGCCACCCACTCCTCGCGCATCGGGCGCGCCTTGTGACCTGATTCGCCACCCACGATGACCCAGTGGATGTCGCTCAGGTTGATGCGGCCCAAGTCCTCCAGCAGCGGCTCCACCGAGAGGAAACGGATGTGCGCGTCCACCTTGCGCAGATGGTCGATGCGCGGCACGCCGTACTTCTTGTCCTCCACCGATACGCCCAGCCACACGTTCTGCGGGCAAGCCCGGCGCGCGAAATACTCCGGCAGGCGCTCGGCGCGCTTGGTGAGGATTTGGTAGGTGTGGTGCGGCGTGGTCTCGATGATCGAGAACACGCGGTCGAGGAACTTGTCCGAAACAGCCTCGTGGAACAGGTCGCTCATGCTGTTCACGAAGTACGTGGTGGGCTTCTTGCGCAGCAGCGGCTGCTCTAGCCGGTTCTCATGCACGGTGAGCTTGAACTCGTTTTCGTAGCCGGGCGCGCCCATCGCGTGCAGCCGCCGCGCCATCACTTCGGCATAGCAGTGCTTGCACCCCGGCGAGACCTTGGTGCAGCCGGTGGTCGGATTCCACGTCTGCTCCGTCCATTCGATGGTTGATTGCGTTGCCATACGGCCTCCTATGTCATTGCGGCGCAGCGCCCGACGAACGGGCCTGCGCGTTTTCGGACGCGAAGGCGTCCACCAAGCGGGATAGCGCCGAGCGCACTTGACCCAATTTCGGGTCGGCCAAGGATTCGCGCACGCGGTCGGCGAGCTGTTCCGCCGACGGCGCCGCCTCGCCCTGGGCGGTATGCACCAGACGCATACAGCGGTTGATGACGCTGATCGGCGGACTGGCCTTGCCCCGTTCGTACTTGCTCACCATCGACTGATCGACCTCCAGCAGATCGGCGAATTCCTTCTGACTGCGCCCATTGCGCGCCGCCCGGATGAGTTCTTCAACGCTCTCGAAAGCCACGATCTTGCCTATCCTGATAATGCACCTAAAGCATAGTTTATCCTGAATATGCTTGTTGCGCCTAGATATGGGCCGTCAGCCAGCCGTGGATTGCCGGATCAGGGGCGTCTCAGCCTCGCGCCGCGCCGCGAAGCCGAGCAGCACCTTCCCGTTGCTATAGACCCCGCGTCGCAATTCAGGCTCGATGGTCTGCTCCACGGATTTCTCACCTCGCGGTGGCAGCCATCTCCCTGACCCATGCCTGCAACGCCCTCAGTTGCTCGGCGTTTTCATGGCAGGACTGGTAGTTGCCTGCGACGGTTCCGGCGACGGCAGAGAGCGCAAGGCCTGCGGCGGGCGCATCAGCATCTCCGGCGGGCTTGGGCAGCTCACCGGCGGCGGCAGCGTCGTGCAGGCGCACAAAGCCACGGTTGATAGTGCAAGCAGCATCGGCTTCAACGGGCACATAGACGAGAACCTCCTTGATGATGGTGTCGCCCTTTTCGCGGACGACGCGGACGCGGTCGACGTACTCGGTGACGACCTTGACGGTGGCTTGCGCCTGACGCTCGCGCACAGCGGTGGCTTGCAGGGTTTGCTGCTGGACGGCGGCGTCCCATCGAGCTTGAACGTGGCTCGCCCCCCTGATCCAGCCAAACCCGATCAGCGCAACGGCCAGCGCAGCCAATGCCAGCAAGCGGTACGGCCAAGGAATCAGGCTCATGGCGATTCCCCGATGCACTGGCGGTGCTCGGCCCGACGCCGAGTGGCCAGTCCGCCGCACAGCCGCGCATTGGCGGGCAGCGCACAATCCTTGCCCTTGAAGAAGCGCCAGCGCAGCAACTCGGCGCAGGCTCCGGCGTAGTCCTCGGCGTTGAGCTTCTTCACCAGCGTGGACTTGCAGAACGCGCTGCTGCCGACGTTGTAGGAGAAGCTCACCAGCGCGTCGTACTCGTGCTGGGCCAGCGGCACGGTGACGCAGGTCTTGAGGGCACCCTCGAACCCCTGCACATCGGTAAGCGCCCGCGCCAGCGCCTTCTGCGGCGTGGTGGTGTCGCCCAGCTTCACGCCGGTGGTGGTGCCAAAGCCGATGGTCGGCACATCGCCCTTGACCGGAATTACTGCGCGGTCGGTGTAGCCCTCGTGCAGCACGATGCCGACCAGCGCGGCGGCGGACAGTGTCAGCGCAGCCACGGCCTTGCGTGATGTTGGCGTGGGTGGCCGGATCATTGGTGCATCTCCGGCTGCGCCACCAAGCGGGCAATGGCCGCGCCGATGCTGGCGCTGAAGGCCAGCAGCACGAATACGCCGCGCGGCAGAACGTCACCGAACAGCGGCACCACCACTTCTGCCGCCGTGAAGCAGGCGGCGACGATGGACAGGCGAATGCTCCACGCGCGGCGCGCGATCTTTCGCCAATCGTCGAGCAGGCAGAGTTTCGGCTTGGCGGTCATGGCGCACCTCCGGTCAGCTTGAGCTTGATGGCGGCACCGACCAGCAAGGCGGCCAGCAGGCCCGTGGTGGCGACCTTGATGACCGTGCGCCACACGGTGCGACGGGCGTCGCGCCACGCTTCGAGCAGATCGCGCAGTTCGCGGATGTCGCGCGCGGCACTGCCGTTCTCCAAACCCAGATGGGCGAGGCAACGCTCGGCCCCGCGTTCGGCAGCGCGGTCGAGCAGGTCTTCGAAGTCCTCGCGGCGCAGAAGCAGCGTGTCTTCCACGGGGACAGGTTTGGCTTCTTCGGTCATTGCGGTTCTCCAGAAAAACGAAACCCGCCCAGCGCGAACTGGACGGGTTTCAGGGTTGAAACGAGGGTTGGGGTTGAAGCTAGATTTCGATGATCTCCAGAGGCAGCGAAGGCGCGATGCCTTCGATCACCTCGTCGCGCACGAACACGGTCTGGCCCACGATGGCGTCGCCGCGCGCGCGGATCAGGCCGCCGCCGGGCAGCACGATCAGCGCGACGCCGGAGCCGACTTCGAGCACGGTGCCCGCTTGCAGCGGTGCATCGGGCAGCAACTGGCGGAACTGCTGGTAGATGTTATGCATGGCTCTCCACTCCGAGGGTCTGCCACACCTCCGGCAATCCGGCCTCGACGCGCGTGGAGCGCACGATGCCGAGCCGCGCCACGCCGCCGTCCTGATAGGCGACGAACGCACCCGGCTCGATGATTCCGGTTTCGGGCAGCACCGGCAGGCGCAGCGTCACTTCGATCTGGCGGCCCGTATCGGACAGTTCGGCGATGCCGCGTTGCCGAGCGGCAGCGGCTTCGGTGATGAGCGCATCGACGACCATCGGTGCGAGCGCGTCGCCCGCCGTGCCCGCGCGCGTGACCTGGCCGAGCACGCCGGTGCTTTGCCCGGCGACGAACACGCGGTTGTAGGCGGGCTTGTCGATCCAGCGCAGCGATTCGCGCGCGACGACATCGACGGGCAGCACGTAGTCCGGCGTCACGTCGTCCCACCAGTCCCACGGCACCACCGGATAGCGATGGCGCACGCGCAGCATCTTCTCGGACGGATGCGGCAGCAGGTAGCCGCCCGCTGCGTCGACGATGGTGGTCAACGCCTCGATCCACGTCCCTTGCTTGGCGAACACGCCCGTGGGCACCAGCCAGTCGGTCAGCGCCCAGTCCACGTCCCAGCCCAGCGGGATGCCGTTGAAGGTGAGCACGTCGTCCATCAACTGCCGCGCGCTGCGCGGCTGGGTGTTGGCGAAAGCGATCACCGGCGCGTAAGGGGCAGCGAGCGCCGCGCTGCGACCACGCCCGGAGATGCGAATGCTGGCGTCGCCGAATGTGCGCTCGCGGCTCAGGTTCTCGGCGAGGACATGGAACGCGGTGCCGTTGACCGTGGCGATCAGCTCGACCGGCGATGCACCCCCGGCGGGCACGACCAGCGATTCGGCGATCACCGGCAGCGTGGCCTCGAAACCCCACGCCCACGAATCGGCATCCAGCGACAGCGACAAGCCGAGCACCGGCACTGGCGTGCCATCGGGCCAGTGCGCCAGCGTCACCTCATTGATCACGAAATACACCCTCCGGTTGGGCACGAGCACCGACCCGTCGTTCGGGTTGTCGTGCTCGCAGACGAACAAGAGGTCGCCGTCGATGGCGGCGTCCCCAATAAACAGTAGGTGTGCGTTCGGCGTGTAGCAGACCGGAGTCACCGGCGGCACGAACGGCACCGGCGGATGGCGGCCCGGCAGTGGACGCATCGCCGCCTGAAAGAACGCCCTCCACCAGCGGCGCAGGTAGGCCGCGTTCTGGATTTCCTCGGTGTGGAAATGCCCGGTGTGCCGCCGCGCCTCCTCGTACCGCGAGGTGCCCATGAACCGGCGGTCACGCCAGCCGTCCTGATGCCCGACGGCCCAGCGCGGCCATTCGGCGCGGACGGACTCCTCGAAGGCCGAGCTGCGTGCCGTGCGTAGCCGGATCGCGTCCGCGTGGCCCGCTCCCGCGCCGATTTGCACCGGCACGGCCTCTTGGTGCCACGCCCGGTTGGCCACGGGCGCGCGCACGCGCGTGCTGTGGCGTCGGTACTCTACGCCCGCGACCCGTGGGCCAGCCGCCTGCCACGGCGCGCGGGTGGGCGCGTGTTCGCGCACGGTGGCCTCGCGCCGATCCTCGGCCCCGGCGTCGTGGCTGGCGGCATGCCGCCAGCGGGTGGAGCTCTGGCCGGTGACCGGGCGCACCGCATAGGATTGGTAGCGCCCCTCGGCCACCAGTTCCAGCGGCGGGAAGGCTCCCGCCAGCGCCACGTCCGTCACCGGCACGGCCTGCGCCGCGAACACCAGCGCGGGCAGCGTGGCCGCCAGCGCCGCGCCCGCCAGCGTCCCCGTGCTCGCCACAAAGGTGAGCGGTGGCAGGTTCGCCAGCAGCGTCGCCTTGGCGTCGGGGATGGCGGTGGCGGTGAAGCTCAGTTCCGGCAGCGTCGCGGCGAGAATAACATCGCCGGGTTCGCTCATGGACTACCCCAGCAGGCCGGACACGATACGGGTGTAGCCCCCGGCGTAGAGCGTGGTGGACGGCAGGCGCAGTTCGCCCGTGCCGTTCAAGTCGGACACATCGCAATCCCACGCCAACGCGCCGTCGCCATTGACGATGCGCGCCCACGTCGCCTCGCCGCTGGTTTCGATCAGGGCTTCGCCGGTGGGCGTGATCGCCAACAGACCATCCTCGACCTCGCCGATGGGCTCGACCAGCACAATGGTCGCCAGCAGGTCGCCTTCCGGTTCCTCGCCGAAATCCTGGCGCTCGCCGCCGTAGATCTGGACGCGGGCGTTTTCGGTGCCGATGGCGAGGAAGTTGATGACGGCGTTGAGGCGGTAATCGTTGAGCGCGGTGGAAATCTGGATCACAGGGATAGCTCCGTCATGGGTTGCGTGCGCAGGTTGTCGGCGACGACCGCGCGGTTCTGACGTTCGTGGTCGAAGGCGATGACGAGGTAGCGCGGCTCCGCGTCGATGTGGTCGAACGAATACGCACCGTTAGCCGCGTCGCTCCACGTCTCGCGCACCACGACGTAGGTGGTTTGGTCGATCAGCAGCACGCGCCGCCGCAGCGGTTCATCGGCGATCACGCCTTTCACGCGGTGCTTCACCGTGCCCGCGATGCGGTGGCCGCCGTGGTAGTAGTGGTTGCGTTTGCCGAGCAGCATTCGCAGTCCGCGATGGAAGTAACGTTGCGCCGCCGCGTTATCGGGGACGAGGACGCGATGTGCAAGCGCGACGGGCAGTCGACGATGCGCGGGAACCGGCGCGTCTTCCAGCCCGCTGCCCGTGTCACCGGCCACCCGGTGCAGGCGCAGCGTGATGCCGTAGCCGAAGATGCAAGGCCGGAGTGACGAATACCACCGCTTGTAGTCACGCCAGACGACTTCGCCATCGACCGACAGTTGCAGCAGCCACACGCCCAGATTGGCTTGGCGCTTCACGTCCAGCCGCAGCGTGCGGCGCGCGCCGACCACGGCCCAGCCCGCCCATGCTTCGGTGATTTGCTCGTATTCGGAGCCGCCGCTCGTCCAGTACGAGTGTGCCCAGTTGTTGCTGTAGACGCACAGGCGATGCCCTTCATAGGTCGCCACGCCCGTCCAGAGCCAGAAGCCAAAGTGCGGTGGCGGCGATGCCGATGCGACGATCTCCACGTCCATCTCGAACCAGAAATCCGTGGTCAGCGGCGAATCCGACAGCCGCCAGAAGTTCTGGGCGTTGTTGAACACCAGATCGGCGGCCTGCTGTTCCTCGTTCCACGTTGCCGTGATGCCACCGTAGCCGCCGTTGCTGGCGAAGCCGGATGGGATGCCGGTGACAAAGTCCTGCTCGAACGGATACGCCATCGCTCACGGTCTCCACGGCCCGGTGATGTCGAACATGAAGCCGCTGGTGTTTCCTTCGCTGCCGTAGTCCATCGTGACGTAGAGGAACTTGCGATCCTCGTAGCCGATGACGTTGTCGATCATCGCCAGATGGCCGTAGGGCTGGTTCTGATGCACCCAGAACATCCCCGGCAGCGTGCCGCGCAGATGCCCGCCGCTGGCTTCGCGCAGGTAGATCGGATGGATGATCAGGCCGTAGTCCGGGCCATTCGGGAACGGAATGCTGCCGGAGCGACCGGAGACGTTCTGGTTGTTGCCGTCGTTGAGCGAGAACATCCCGAGTCGCACGTTGCCGCCGATGCCCGTGTAGTCGCGCATGCAAATCTTGCCGGTGGTGTCCAGCGAGTAGGCCGAGTCGGCATCCTGCGAGGGATAGCTGCCGCCGGTGTAGCTCACCTGTTGATACCGCTCGGAGGAAATCAGGTAGGACGCAAAATTGTCGCCAGGCTTGTAGCTATCGAAATCGGTGAAGGCGTGCAGGATGCGTTTGTCGCCACCGTAGCCGGACGAGTTGGTGAGGAAGAAGCCCCGGTCGTCGCCGACCAGCACCCAGCTTCGGCCCCAGTTGCCGTTGTCGCCGGAATTCTCGTTGTAGGAATTGCGCGCGTAGTACCACTTGAACCAGCCCGCGTACATCGCCGTCCCGCTGCCGGTCGGCACCTCGTTGCGCGTCGGCGCACCCGGCGTATACGGCGCTTGCGCCCCGACGAAGGTGTCGATGTCCGCCATCCCTTCGGCGATGGT
>NZ_JBIQNC010000053.1:0-25274 GCF_044462705.1 Xenophilus sp. | reverse complement strand
AGGCGATGCCGACCTTCTGGCCGGTGGGGAGGGATTGGAGGATGGTGCTCATGGTCGGGAAAGGGTGGCGCGGGCCGCCCGCGGGCGCGCGGAACCCGAAATTGGACCATAGAAATGGGGCGGTGCCCGATCGCTTCAGAACACGCCCAGCGCCAGCCCGGCCGCCAGCGCGCCGCCCAGGTCGGCGCAGCGCGCGCGGTCTTCGGCACCGATCTGCTTGGGCGCGAAGATGCGCTCCGGCGTCTGCGCGTGGGTGCACACGATCAGCCCCGGCGCCACGCTGCGCAGGCGCCAGCCGGTGGCGATGCGCTCCAGCTGGCGCAGCGCGTTCTGGCCATCGCTGCCGGCGCAGATCATGGCGGCGTAGGGACGGCCGTTGAGCCGGCCCAGCACCGGGTAGTAGCAGCGGTCGAAGAAGTCCTTCATCAGGCCGGCCATCGAGGCCAGGTTCTCCGGCGTGCCGAAGAGGTAGCCGTCGGCGGCCAGCAGGTCGTCCGGGCCGGTGTCCACCGCGCGCTGCAGGCGCACCGCCACGCCCTCCTGCGCCCGGGCCGCCTCTGCGGCGGCCTCGGCCATCTGCTGCGTGCCGCCGGTGAGGCTGTGGTAGACGATCAGCAGGGTTTTCATGGGTTCCGCGTACTGTAGTACGCGCACGGTGCGGCCGACCGTGACGTTATCGACCAATTCTGCCGGTGGAGATGCGGTTGCGCTGTCGCCTCTCCGCTATAAGACGTGGCTGCCGGACGAATCCGGAGACGGCCATCAGGGGAGGAACAGCGTCATGAGCACGACACAGGAAAGCGCACTGGAGCAAAGCTGGCAGACGATACAGGCCATGCTCGATGCTGGCGACGACCAGGCAGCTGAGGCGGGGCTGCCTGCGCTGCTGGCAGAACTGCCAGAGCGAGGAGGAGGCAGCGGCGACATTCTTGCGCAAGCCGGTCTCGTGCTGGTCAAACGGTTGGTAGCGCAGGGGCGTTGCGACGAGGCGCGGGGCTGGGCGCGGTGGGTGTCGCAGGCACTGGCTGGCGTTCGGCACATGCACGGTCCCGCTGGCGGCGTGATCGCGCGAGTCGACCGGCAGGAGCGGGCATGAGGACGCCGTGTGGTTTGGCGCGATGGATCGCAGGGCTCGCAATCGCAACGGCGGTGCATGTTCCCGCAATGGGGTCCGGCGCGGGCGCGCTGGGTGATGCCGCCATCGAACGTGCCGGGGCACTTGTCGGCTTCGATCGATGGGTTGGCAAGGTGCGGATCCGTGCGGCCGAACTTGCCGGGAAATCGTTCTCCGATTTCAAGGCCGACCTTATCCAGGAGTTCGATGATCTCGACCTGGGCGATGCGCCGTGGCCGGTTTGGGAGAAGGCGTACGCGGAGTGCTTTCTCAGCGAGTTCGATGCGGTGATGTCCGAACGCAGGCGGGTAGGCCTCGTGCATTGGCTTCGTGGCGAGGCCAACATCCGCGATCTGCTCGAGTTCGCGGACTTGCCGGTAGGGCAGGAGTTCTTCCGGCACGCCGGTGCCATGCAGGCCTCGCCGGATGAGACGGAGGCTTGGCTGAAGAGGCTGGATGAAGACCGCAGGCGCGAGATACGGATGTTTCTGTCATCGCCAGCAGGAAGTGCGTTGCGGGCACCGCCGCCGGAGTTCGCGGGCATGATGCTGGAGGGATTGCCCGAACGGATCATGCAGCAGTGCGTCATGGATGACGAAATCCAGAGGGCGTTGTGGCAACAGGGCAAGTCTCCGGGAACGGGGAAATGATGGTCGTGCATGGCGGCAATGGCGGGTGCGCCACGACATCTGTCTGCGCGCGCCGTGCCCTTGCCGGCAACTGATTGCCGAAGGGGAATTCCGTGCCGCCCCGCGTCAACATGGGAGGAGGAATGGAGATGCAGAGAGAAGACTGGCAGCGGATTCGAGCCATGATTGAGGCCGGCAACGATGCGGCGGCAGAGGAAGGGCTGACGGCATTGCTGGATGAATCGTCGCTGCCTGCCGGCGGCAGTGATATCCGCGCACAAGCAGGCCTCGCGTTGGTGGAATTGCTGGTCGCGCAGGGGCGTTGCGACGAGGCGCAGCAGTGGGCGCTGCGGCTGTCGCGGGCACTGGCCGCTGAGCCCGAACTGCGCGTGGAGGTAGCACGCATCGAGTTCGCGGCCTTCCGTGATTCCGACGAAGGCCGCGACATCGTGCAGCAGGTCGATGCCCTGCGCGCCAGCGAACAATTCCTGGTGCGTTATGGCGGCGATGACGAAACTGTCGAAATGCGCCGGTTGCATGGCCTGGCTGCTTTGGCGCGTGCTGCGTGGTTGCGCGAACTGGAACGCGAGAGCGAGGCGCTGGAGGCCTACATCGCATTGGCCGAGCGGCTGAAGACGACGGATGACAGGGCACTGCGGCAGATTCGCCTGCGCGCACTCTATCTGGCGGCGGCCATCACCGACGATCCGCAGCAGGCGGTCGAGCTGCTCGACACCTATCTGGCCGAGCCGGATGGCGAGCCGGTGAATGCCATCCTGGGGGCGCCGCGCGTCAATCGCCTGGATGCGCACCGCGGCCGTCTGCAAGCGTTGCGCAGCCTTGGCCGGGATAGCGCGGTACTGGCGTCGGATGGGCAAGAGGTTCTCGATGCATGGTTCCAGCAGGCGCGCGACGAGGAACTGGACCTGGCGGCGCTGTGGGCCTGTGACGCGCTGTCGCGGGAAGTCTCCGACCTGCACCGTGCAGCGTCCGATGGGCAGGCTGCCGATGCGGTGATGCATCGGTTGCTGGCGCGCTTCGCATCAGTGGGCCAACCCGAGGTCCGGGCGCGGCTGGCGGTGTTTTTCCTGCGCTGGATCTCGTCGGCTGCGCCCGACGCGAATCGCTATTCCGATTGGGAATGCGCGCAATGGCAGGCATTGCTGTCGCACTACGACAAGGAGGCCGATGCGCGCGTGCTGGAAAGCGTGGCGCCGGCATGGCTGCGCCTGGGTAGTGCGCAGACGCAACTGCGGCGCCCGCATGAGGGCGAAGCCACGCTGGCCGCCTTCATCGGGCGCTTTGAATCGTCCAAAGACCCTGAAATCGCGCGGCATGTGGCGTGTGCGCGCCTGGACCGCGCCATCGCCCTGACCGATCTGGGGCGTGGCGACGATGCCCTTGCGGTGTGCGCGGCGTTACGGCGGGAGCCGGTCGGCGAATGGATGACGACAGCCCACCGCGCCTGCATTGCCGAAGCGGGCTATTGGTACGGACGTGACCTGCGCGAACGCGGACACGCGCAAGAGGCTGCACGCGAGATCGATGCCTTGCTCGAACGCTTCGCCGCCGATGCCAGCCCGAAGGTCCGCCTGCATGCCGCCAATGCGCTGTTCTCCGAATGGCAGGATGCGTTGAGTGAAAACGAGACCGATCCCGGGCGGCAGACACGAGCGTTGGCCGCCATGGCACGCTTCGAGCAAGTGTTCTGCGAGGACCGCGACCTTGCCATCCGTCGTATCGACGCTACGCGCCAGTTGCGGCAGGGCGGCATCCTTGCGCGCAACGGTGACCTGGACGCGGCGGCGCAGGCCTATCGCATGCTCATCGATCGTTTTGCGAATGACGGCGATGGCGACTTGCGTGGAACGGTGGCGGCGGCGCGGGAGAACCTGTCCGTGCTCGCACTCAAGGGTGCAAGCGCCGCCGTTACCGGTATAAAACGTGATCCGACCTATGCGCCGTTGCTGGCGCGATTGGGTGAAGCTGACGAGATCTCGGGAAAGGGCGAGCTGCATGAAGCTGCTTCGATATACCGTGAGGTGGCAGAACAGGCCAGCCAAGCCACCGATCCGCAAGTACGTTTGCTCGGAGTGGTCGCACTTGGGCAGTTGTGTTTCGACTTGCTGTCCGGCAAGCAATGGCAGGCGCTGGCGCAGGCCGCGCAGCAGGTGATCGACCGCACTGCCGATGCCGCACTGAGGCCCGAGACCGAAACGCGGATTCTCCGCCGGCGTTCCCGCGCCTGCGTGCATCTGGGCATTGCCTTGAACCGGCTGGGCGATCGTGCGGCCGCAGTCGCCGCCTACGATTTGCTGGCCGATTTCGTCGGTCGGCAGGGCGACGGCGATGAAGAAGTCGCTGATGCCGTGGCCGGTGGCCTGTACAACCGTGCGGTGCTGATCGACGAGAGCGGCGATCTCCCGTCGGCCATCACGGCCTACGAGCGCGTGGTGGAGTACCAGCGCGACATGTCGCAAACGCCCCAGGTGCGGTTGCGCGAGGTGCGTGCCTTGCGCAACAAGACCCTGGCGTTGACTGCGCTGGGCCGTCACGCGGAGGCTGCCGATGCTTGCCGCCGCGTGCTGGACCTGTGTACGGGGCATGCAGGCGAGGATTTCGCGCAACGCGCCCGGCAGGCGGCGCTGGAACTGGCCGACGCCCAGCGCGCGCAACGCCTGTGGGACGAAGCGGCTCGGACCTACGAGTGGATTCTGTCGGGAAAGGGGCCCGCGTTCCCGCCCGGCGAGATGCGCAACATCCAGCGCTTGCTGAAGGAAGTCTCGGCCGGCGGCAAGCCGTGGTGGCGGCCCTGGTAGCGACCCTGGCCAGCGACACAGGAAAAAGTTCTACGCTGCTGCCTCCCACGCATCGTCCTCGCCCAGGAAGCCCCCGCTCTGGTGCGCCCACAGCCGCGCGTACAGGCCGCCCTGCGCCAGCAGCTCGCGGTGCGTGCCTTCCTCCACCACGCGGCCGGCGTCCAGCACGATCAGGCGGTCCATCGCGGCGATGGTCGAGAGGCGGTGCGCGATGGCGATCACGGTCTTGCCCTGCATCAGCGTGTTCAGGCTCTGCTGGATGGCCGCTTCCACCTCGGAGTCGAGCGCGCTGGTGGCCTCATCCAGCAGCAGGATGGGCGCGTCCTTGAGCATCACCCGCGCGATGGCGATGCGCTGGCGCTGCCCGCCCGAGAGCTTGACGCCGCGCTCGCCAACGTGCGCCGCGAGGCCGCGCCGGCCGTGCAGGTCGGTGAGCTGGTCGATGAAGCCGCTGGCCTCGGCGCGCTCGGCGGCGGCGCGGATCTGCGTCTCCGTCGCGTCGGGCCGGCCGTAGGCGATGTTGTCGGCCAGCGAGCGGTGCAGCAGGCTGGTGTCCTGCGTGACCATGCCGATGTGGGCGCGCAGCGAGTCCTGCGTCGCGTGGGCGATGTCCTGCCCGTCGATCAGCACGCGGCCCGACTCGATGTCGTGGAAGCGCAGCAGCAGGTTCACCAGGGTGGACTTGCCCGCGCCGGAGCGGCCGACCAGCCCGATGCGCTCGCCCGGCCGCACGGTCAGGCTCAGCCGGTCGATGACGGGCGGCTTGCCCTCGCCGTAGCGGAAGGTGACGTCCTCGAAGCGCACTTCCCCCTGCGTGACGGCCAGCGGCTTCGCGTCCGGCGCGTCGACCACCGCACGCGGCCGGCTCAGCGTGTTGATGCCGTCCTGCACCGTGCCCACGCTCTCGAACAGGCTGGTGGTCTCCCACATGATCCAGTGCGACATGCCCTGCAGCCGCAGCGCCATCGCGGTGGCGGCGGCCACGGCGCCGACGCCGACGGCGCCGTGGTCCCACATCCACAGGGCTGCGCCCGCCATGCCGGCCACCAGGCCCATCGCCAGGGCGTGGTTGACGATCTCGAAGGCGCTGACCAGGCGCATCTGCGCGTAGCCGGTGCGGGCGAAGTCCTGCATCGCGGCGCGGGCGAAGGCGGCCTCGCGGTGCGTGTGCGAGAACAGCTTGACGGTGGCGATGTTGGTGTAGGCGTCGGTCACGCGGCCCACCATCACCGAGCGCGCGTCGGCCTGCGCCTTGCCGATGCGGCCCAGGCGCGGCACGAAGTACCACATCGCCAGCAGGTAGAGCGCCAGCCAGCCCAGGAAGGGCCACACCAGCGCGCCCGCGAACACGCCCGCCAGCACCACGATGGTGGCCACGTAGGTCGCCATCGCCACCAGCACGTCGGCCAGCACGAACAGCGTGTCGCGCACCGCCAGCGCGGTCTGCATCACCTTGGTGGTGATGCGGCCGGCGAATTCGTCCTGGTAGAAGGCCATGCTCTGGCCCAGCATCAGGCGGTGGAAGTTCCAGCGCAGGCGCATCGGCAGGTTGATCGCCAGCACCTGGTGCTTGACGATGGTCTGCAGCGCCACCACCACGATGCTGGCGGCCAGCGCCACCGCCAGCCACGCGAGGGGCGTGCCGCGTTCGGCCCACAGGCGCCCGGGCGCCACGCCGGCCAGCCAGTCCACCACCCGGCCCAGCAGGCCGAACAGCAGCGCCTCGAAGGCCGACATGACGGCCGTCAGCAGCGCCATCCAGGCCACGGCGCCGCGCGTGCCCTCGGTGCAGGCCCACAGGAAGGCGAAGAATCCCTTGGGCGGCAGCGCCGGCTCGGCGGGCGGGTAGGGGGAAAGCAGCTTTTCGAAGAAGCGGAACGGCAAGGCGCGGTGTCTCCCGGGCAAAGCGCGTCACTGTAGCGGCGCGGCCGGGATCCTGCCGGAGACGGACATGAGAAAGGGCGCCGTTGGGGCGCCCTTTCACGCTGGCGGATGATCTCCGGCGCGCCGGGTCCTGGGTGGCAGCCTGCTGGCTTTGCGGCGGGCATCCCCTTCGCAATGCACCGAGGCCGCCGAGGCGGCCTCACGGAGGCTGCTGCCTGTTTCACCGACGCCGTGTCCGGAGGGTCTCTCGTCCACGCGCATTGGCAGTGTGCGCCGCTGCGGCGCCGATGTTGTAGGTGAAAGCCCCAAGTTGCTGCCGTCAGCTGCGGGCGCGCGGCACCTCCGGGCCCGGCGGCCCGCCGGCATCGAGCAGCGCGTCCGCGACGTCGTCCGCGAACCGGTAGCGCCTGTCGCCGACCAGCACGATGTCCGCGCCGCCCGGGTCGGGTCGCGCGGGCGGCAGGCCGTGGGCGCACAGGGCCCGGGCGCACCCGACCCAGTCGCCGCCTTCCACCGGCTCGTTGAGCGAGGCCCAGGACAGGCTGCCGCACGCGTTGTCCCCGAACCCGTGCAGCGTCCGCCAATCCGCGCCGTGCTCAAGCAGGAAGCGGGTCAGGCCGGCATCGCCGCGGAACACGGCATGGTTGAGGGCGGTGGCATCGATGTCGCCTCCGCGGATCTCCAGGGGCCAGCCGCAGGCCACCATGGCCCTGACGGCATCGCCGCAGCCCTGTTCCGCCAGTTCGGGAAGCAGGCGCAGCTGGGCGTCGCCGAGCGCATCGATCATGCCCGGGTGGGCCGCCTGGATCGCGCGCGCCGACGCAGCGTCGCCGCGCGCGCAGGCCGCCACGAAGGCCTCGTCCGCGGCCAGGGGCCCGCGGCCGGCGCTCGCATGCCCCAGCAATTCCGCGACGTCGGGCCGTCCGAAGCGAAGCGCCCATGTGCGGGCCGGCACGCCATCCTGCGTGCAGGCGTCCGCCCGGGCTCCTGCCGCGAGCAGGGCCTGGACGTGCGCGAGCGAACGGCGGCGGCGGATGGCCCACAGCAAGGGCGACCCCCAATCGGACGTGGGCGGCCCCAGGGGCGGCTCGTTCGCGTCGCCGCCGTGGGCCAGCAGCAGCTGCAGCAGGTCCACGTCGTCGAGGTCGAGGGCGCGGTACATCGCGTTCGTGCCGGCGATGCGCGCGCCCGCTTCCAGCAGCAGCCGGGTGCACGCCGGCGCTTCGAGCGAGTGATAGAGCGACTCGCCGTCGTCGGGGTCGGCGCCTGCCTCCAGCAGCAACTGCGTCAGTTGCGGGTCGCGGGCCTTGCCGGCGGCGCCGTAGAGCGCCGAGAGCCGTTCGGTCGGCGACGGCGCCTCGAGCGAGGCCGGAGGCCAGCGGCTGCCGATGGACTGGTGGGGCGACGCGCCGGCGCTCAGCAGGAACCGCGCGCAATCGCGCAGGCGCTCGCGCACGCCCGGCCGGGTGGCGAGCCCTGAATGGGTCACGGCCACCAGCGGCGGCAGATGCAGGGGCCCGCCCTCGCGATGGATCCAGCCCGGATCGCGTTCGGTGGCGCGCCGGAGGGCTGCTTCATCGCCGATGGCGCAGGCCAGGTAGGGGTCGTCGCCGGGCAGCGCCGGGTTCTCGGCCAGCATCCGTGCGGCCACGGCGGGGCGGTGCGTGTCGTTGCCGCCGGCAACGTCGCCGGCATAGACCAGGCGCAGCCAGTGGTGCAGCGCCTGGGCCGGGTCGTCGGCCAGCGCCCGGCGCGCGAGCACGAAAAGCTGCAGGTCGGCCCAGGAAGGAAAGCCGTATTCGCGCGCCACGCAGGACTGGGCGTCGTGCAGGCGCAGGGACCGGGCGGCCAGGCCTTCGTCGTCCTGGCCGCGGGCGGCGGGCAGGCAGGCGCGGAACCGCTGCATCGCTGCAGGATCGCCGCGGCGATAGAGGGCAAGCAACTCCTTGGCCTGCTTCTTCAACTGGCCGATGTCGGGCCGTGGGGGAATGCGCTTCATGGACACCTCCGTGCATCAGAGGCCGATGACCCGCAGCGTCGGCTGCACAAAAGGCGTGGATGGGCAGATGGAGGCAAGTGGGTTCAACCCTTCCCGCGGGTCCGGGAGCGTCTTGCACGCGTCCGCGATCATAAGGAATCGGACAGGCGTGGCGGGACGGCGCTACGCCGCCAACCGAGCAGCCAGGAAGTCGATGAAGCTGCGCAGCTTGGGGGCCATGTACCGGCGGCTGGTGTAGACGGCGAACAGCGTGTTGGCCGGCGCCCGCCAGGCCGGCAGCAGCTCGGCCAGGGTGCCGGCGGCCAGGTCCTCGTCGACCAGCCAGCCGGGCAGGTAGGCCATCCCCATGCCGGCGCGCACCGCGTGCAGCGTGAGCGTGGTGTCGTCCGAGCGCAGCGCGGGCGCCAGGCGCAGCGCCGCCTGGCGCCCGCCGGGGCCGCGCAGGCTCAGGCCCTCCAGGTTGACGTAGCTGGGCACGATGGCGGCCAGCCGCGCCAGGTCGGCCGGCGCCTGCGGCGCGCCGGCGCGCCGCAGGTAGCTGGGCGCGGCGACGAGGTGGAAGGGCACCGGGCACAGCGGCCGCGCGATCAGCGCCGGCGAGGGCTCCTGCGTGGCGCGCAGCGCCAGGTCGAAGCCGTCGGCCACCAGGTCGACCCGGCGGTTGGCCAGGTGCATGTCGACCAGCACCTCGGGGCACTGCGTCCGGTAGTCGGCCAGCAGGCGGGCGATGCGCGGCGTGGCGCACCACACCGGCGCGCTCACCTTCAGCAGGCCGCGCGGGGTGGCGTCGGCGCGGCTGCCCAGCGCCGCCTCGGCGGCGTCCAGCAGGTCCAGCGCCTGGCTGCTCTGCTCGTACCAGGTGCGGCCGGCCTCGGTCAGGCTCAGGTGGCGGCTGGAGCGGTTGAGCAGGCGCACGCCCAGGCGGCGCTCCAGCTGCGCCACGTGCTTGCTCGCCATAGGGGCCGACAGGCCCATCGCCTCGGCGGCACGGGCGAAGCTGCCGGCTTCCACCACTTCGCGGAACAGGCGCAGGCTGGTCAGGCGGTCCATGGCGATGCTTTCTCCAGGAGAAATCGACCATTGAATGTAGCGCCATCGATTTCCGCCTGGGCAATCCCTACATTCACACCACGAGGACCCATGCGATGACCACGACGAACCGACTCCCGACCTACTTCATCTCCCACGGCGGCGGCCCCTGGCCCTGGATGAAGGCCGAGATGGGCGACACCTACGCGAAGCTGGAGGCCGCGCTGGCCGACATGCCGCGCCAGATCGGCCGCCGGCCGCGCGCCATCCTGATGGTCTCGGCCCACTGGGAGCGCCCCGCCTTCACCGTGCAGGCGAACCCCCGTCCGCCGATGGTCTACGACTACGGCGGCTTCCCGCTGCACACCTACAGCGTGCGCTACGACGCGCCGGGCGACCCGGCGCTGGCCGAGCGCGTGCACGGCCTGCTGGCGGCGGCCGGGCTGCCGGCGGCGCTCGATGCCGAGCGCGGCTACGACCACGGCATGTTCTCGCCCATGAGGGCCATCTACCCGGACGCCGACGTGCCGGTGGTGCAGCTGTCGCTCAGGCGCGGGCTGGACCCGGCCGAGCACCTCGCGCTGGGCCGCGCCCTGGCGCCGCTGCGCGACGAGGACGTGTTGATCGTCGGCAGCGGCCTGAGCTACCACAACCTGCGCGCCTTCGGGCCGCAGGCCGCCGCGCCGTCGAAGGCCTTCGACGACTGGCTGAACCGCACCGTGGTTGACGCCGATGCCGCCGCGCGCGAGCGGGGCCTGCTGGCCTGGGAAGACGCCCCGGCCGCGCGCATCGCCCACCCGCGCGAGGAGCACCTGCTGCCGCTGATGGTGGCCGTCGGCGCCGCGGGCGACGAGCCGGGCGTGCGCATCTACCACGAGGACGATTTCGTCGGCGGGCTGGCCGTGTCGAGCTACCGCTTCGGCGAGGCGGCCGGCGGGCGCTGAGCCGCGCTGCTGCGGCTTTTCCCGGTCTTCGCGCCATGCGCCGCGCCGCCTTCCGGCTCTGGACGCTGCTGGCCGCCAGCCTGGCGCTGGCCGGCTGCGCGGTGGTGGACCACGAGCAGCGGCGCTGGATCTTCATGCCCGGCGATCGCGACTGGGCGCCCGGCGATGCGGCCGCCGCGGGCATGCAGGACGTCTGGATCGACTATGTCTCGCAGCACCCGGAGCAGGCGGGGCAGGCCGTGCGCCTGCACGGCCTGTGGCTGGCGCAGGCGCAGCCCGGCGCGCCGGTGCTGCTGTTCCTGCATGGGGTGCGCTGGGACGTGCGCGCCAGCGCTCCGCGCATGCGGCAGTGGCACCGGCAGGGTTTCTCGGTGCTGGGCATCGACTACCGCGGCTTCGGCCGCAGCAGTGCGGCGATGCCCTCCGAGACTCTGGTCGCCGAAGACGCGCGGGCCGCCTGGCAGTGGCTGGTGCGCGCGCATCCGCAGTCGCGCCGCTTCGTGTTCGGCCATTCGCTGGGCGCCGCGGTGGCGGTGCGGCTGGCGGCCGAGGTGCAGGACGAGGACGGCCTCATCGTCGAAGGCGCCTTCACCTCCTCGCTGGACGTGCTGCGCAGCACCCGCTGGGGCTGGCTGCCGGTGGCGCCGCTGCTGACGCAGCATTTCGATGCCGCGTCGCGCATCGCCGAGGTGGGCTCGCCGCTGCTGGTGGTGCACGCCGGCGGCGACACCATGATCTCGCCGCAGTTGGGCCGCGCCCTGTACGAGCGGGCCGTTGCGCCCAAGCGCTTCGTGCTCGTCGAGGGCGCGGTGCACGAAAACGCCGACGTCGTCGGCGAACAGGCCTTGCGCGACGCGCTGCGTGCGTTGTTCGGCATCGGTGGGTGAACGGCCTCGCAGCGGCCGCGCATGCCCGCCGTGCCGGGGTCGCAAGGCACCGGCACCGGCCACAATCGCCGCCATGTCCGTGCCCGAATCCGTCTTCTCCGCTGCCGACGAGGCGGCGGCCCGCGCCCTGATCGCGCGCACCGAGGCCCTGGCCACCGTCCACGACGCCGTCCATGCCGGCACCCGCGTGCGCTGGCGCCGCTTCGGCCCGACCGATGCGGCAGGTCCGCCGCTGGTGCTGCTGCACGGCGGCCACGGCAGCTGGATGCACTGGCTGCGCAACGTCCCGGCGCTGAGCGCCGGACGGGCGCTGTGGCTGCCCGACCTGCCGGGCTACCTCGGCTCCGACACGCCGCCCGCGCCCGCGCCCGCCGCCGGTCAGGCGCCGCTGCAGCCGCTGCTGGACGTGCTGCAAGGCACGCTGGACGGCCTCGTCGGCGCCGGGACGCCCATCGCCCTGGGCGGCTTTTCCTTCGGCGGCATCGTGGCCGCGAAGCTCGCCGTGCAGCGCGGGCACATCGCGCGGCTGGCGCTGGCCGGCTCCGGCGGCCATGCGACGCTGCGCCACCTGGCGGTGGAGATGGTCAACTGGCGCGCCGCGCCCGACCGGGACGCCGAGCGCGCGGCGCTGGCGCACAACCTGAAGGCGCTGATGCTGCACGACCCGGCCGCCCTCGACGCGCTGGCCTTCGAGATCCACGACATCGCCTGCCATGCCACGCGCTTCCGCAGCAAGGACGCCTCGCTGGCCGGCGGCCTGCAGCAGGCGCTGGACGCGATGGACGAGCGCGGCGTGCCGCAGCTGCTGCTGTGGGGCGAGCGCGACGTGACGGCCGACGCCCGCGCGCTGGTGGCCGCGCTCACCCGGGGGCATCCGCTGCGCGAGGGCTGCATCGTGGAGGGCGCGGGGCACTGGGTGCAGTTCGAGGCGGCGCAGGCGTTCGACGCGCGGCTGCTGCGCTTTCTCGGGCCCGGCTGAGCGCGCCGCCGCTCAGGCCAGCAGCAGCGGCAGCGCCCGGGCCGCGGTGGCCGCCCAGTACAGGTCGCCGGGCTCGGTGCCGGCCATCGGCTCGGGGTTGATCACCACCACGGGCGTGCCCTGCCGGCGCGCCACCGCGGGCAGGCTGGCGGCCGGCTGCACCAGGCCGGAGGTGCCGACGACCAGCAGCAGGTCGGCCTGCGCCACCACCTCCATCGCCTGCTGCCAGGGGCCCTCGGGCAGCGCCTCGCCGAACCACACCACGCCCGGCCGGACGGCGCCGCCGCAGGCCGGGCAACGCGGCGGCGCCAGGCGCTCCAGCGGCGCGGCGGTGTTCTGGCCGGACAGGGGGGTGTCAAAGGGCCGGCCGCAGCCGGCGCAGCGCGGCGCGAACAGGCTGCCGTGCAGGTGGATGGCGTCCCGCGATCCGGCGCGCTCGTGCAGGTCGTCCACGTTCTGGGTGACGATGTCCAGCGCTTCCAGGCCGGGCCGCGTCGCCAGCCCGGCGAGCGCGCGGTGGCCGGCGTTCGGCTGCGCCTGGGCAACGAGCAGGCGGCGCCACTCGTACCAGGCCCACACGCGTTCGGCGTCGTCCGCGAAGGCCTCCGGCGTCGCCAGCTGCTGCGGGTCGAAGCGCACCCACAGCCCGTTCTGCGCGCCGCGGAAGGTGGGGATGCCGCTCTCGGCCGACATGCCGGCACCGGTGAGCACGGCGATGCGCCGCGCTGCGGCCAGCGCCTCGCGCACGGCCGGCGGGGGCGTCACGCGGCGGCTTCTCCGCCCGGCGCCGCGTGGGCCGGCGTCTTGCGGCGCCCGATGCTGCGCACGACCAGGTAGAACAGCGGCACGTAGAAGATCGCCAGCACGGTGCCCGTGACCATGCCGCCGATCACGCCGGTGCCGATGGCGTGCTGGCTGCCCGAGCCGGCGCCGGTGGCCACGGCCAGCGGCGTCACGCCGGCCACGAAGGCCAGCGAGGTCATCAGGATCGGGCGCAGCCGCAGCTTGGCGCCCTGCAGCACGGCGTCCCACACCGGCAGGCCGCGGCGCTCGCCCTCGGCCGCGAACTCGACGATCAGGATCGCGTTCTTGGCCGCCAGGCCCATGGTGGTGAGCAGGCCCACCTGGAAGAAGATGTCGTTGTCCATGCCGCGCAGGTTGGCCGCCACCAGTGCGCCCACGATGCCCAGCGGCACCACCAGCAGCACCGACACCGGGATGCTCCAGCTCTCGTACAGCGCCGCCAGCGCCAGGAACACCACCAGCAGCGAGACGAGGTACAGCGCCAGCGCCTGGCCGGAGGCGAGCTTCTCCTGGTAGGACAGGCCCGTCCACGCGCCCTGCACGCCGTCCGGCAGCTGCGCGACGTACTGCTCCATGCGCTTGAGCGCATCGCCCGAGCTGAAGCCCGGCGCCGCCTCGCCCTGGATGTTGAAGGAGGGCATGCCGTTGTAGCGGTACAGCGCCGAGGGGCCGTGGACCCAGCGCGATTCGGAGATGGCCGAGAAGGGCGTCATCGCGCCGCTGCCGGTGCGCAGGCTCCACAGGCCGATGTCCTCGGGGTTCATGCGGAAGGGCGCGTCGGCCTGCATGTACACGCTCTTGACGCGGTCGCGGTCGATGAAGTCGCCGAGGTACACGCTGCCCACGGTGGAGGCCAGCAGGGTGTTGATCTGCCCCTGGCCGATGCCCAGCGCGCCGGCCTTGGCGCGGTCGATGTCCACCTGCAGCTGCGGCTGGTCCTCCAGGCCCGAGAAGCGCACCTGGCGCAGGTTCGGGTCCTTGCGGGCCGTGTCCAGCAGCTGGTTGCGCAGTTCGAGGAAGCGATCGCGCGGCAGGCTGCCGATGTTCTGCAGCTGCAGGTCGAAGCCGGCCGAGTTGCCCAGGCCCGAGACGGCCGGCGGCACGATGACGGTGATCAGGCGCGCCTGCGGGTCGCGCGACAGCGCCTCGCGCGCGCGGTCGCGGATGGCGAACACGCTGTTCTCGGAGCCGGGGCGCTCGCTCCAGTCCTTCAGGCGCACGTAGGCCTGGCCCTGGTTCTGCCCCGAGCCGGCGTTGCTGAAGCCCGGCGAGAGGTACACGCCGTCCACGTTGCGCGCTTCCTTCTCGCGGAAGTGCTTGCTGATGCGGTCGGCCACGGCGCGCGTCTGCTCCAGCGTGGAGCCCTCGGGCAGGGTGTAGCTGATGATGATCGAGCCCTGGTCCTCGTCGGGCAGGAAGCCGGTGGGCGTCTTCATGAACATCAGCACCATGCCGGCGCAGATGAACACATAGATCGCCATGAACAGGCCGCGCCGCGGCAGGCGCTTGCGCAGGCTGCCGTCGTAGCGCGCCACCTGGCGGTCGAAGAAGCGGTTGAACCAGCCGAAGAAGCCGGTGGTCTTCTTCTGGTGCGCCGGGTCGTGCTGCTTGAGCAGCGTGGCGCACAGCGCCGGCGTGAGCACCAGCGCCACCAGCACCGACAGCGCCATGGCCGCCACGATGGTGATCGAGAACTGGCGGTAGATGATGCCGGTGGCGCCGCCGAAGAAGGCCATCGGCAGGAACACGGCCGACAGCACCACGCCGATGCCGATCAGCGCGCCGGTGATCTCGCCCATCGACTTGCGCGTGGCCTCGCGCGGCGAGAGGTGCTCCTCGGCCATGAGCCGCTCGACGTTCTCCACCACCACGATGGCGTCGTCCACCAGCAGGCCGATGGCCAGCACCATGCCGAACATGGTCAGCATGTTGATCGAGTAGCCGGCCACCGACAGCACGCCGAAGGTGCCCAGCAGCACCACCGGCACGGCGATGGCGGGGATCAGCGTGGCGCGCCAGTTCTGCAGGAACAGGAACATCACCAGCACCACCAGCACGATGCCCTCGAGCAGCGTCTTGACCACGTCGTGGATGGCCTGCTCGACGAAGGGCGTGGTGTCCAGCGCGTAGAACACCTCCAGCCCGGCGGGGAAGGCGGGGCGCAGCCGCTCGATCGTCGCCTTCACGGCAGCGATGGATTCGAGCGCGTTGGCGTCGGGCGCCAGCCGCACCGCGATGCCCGAGGCGGGGTGGCCGTTGAAGTTGCCGCTGAAGGTGTAGCTGTACGAGCCCAGCTCCACGCGCGCCACGTCCTTGAGCTGCACCTTCGAGCCGTCGGGATTGCTGCGCAGCAGGATGGCCTGGAACTGCTCGGCCGTACGCAGGCGCGACTGCGCGTTGACCACCGCGTTGAGCTCCTGGCCCGGCGGCGCCGGCTGGTCGCCCAGCTGGCCGGCGGCCAGCTGCACGTTCTGCGCCTGCACCGCGGCCTGCACGTCGTCGGGCGTCATGCCGTAGCCGCGCAGCCTGAACGGGTCCAGCCAGATGCGCATGGCGTACTGGCCGCCGATGGCCTGCACCTCGCCCACGCCGTTGACGCGGCTGATCGGGTCCTGCAGGTCGCTGACCAGGAAGTCCGCCACGTCGCCCGGCGTCATGCGGTCGGTCGTGTCGTAGATGGTGGCGAACAGGTCGGTGGCCACGCCGGCCTTGCGCACCGTCACGCCCTGTTCCTGCACGGCCGTGGGCAGCCGCCGCATGGCCTGCTGCACGCGGTTCTGCACCTGCGTCTGCGCGGTGTCGGGGTTGGTGCCGGGCTGGAAGCTCACCAGCATCTGCACGCGGCCCGACGAATCGCTGCGCGCCGTCATGTAGAGGTAGCCGTCCAGGCCGGTGAGCTGCTGCTCGACCACCTGCGTGACGCTGTTCTCCAGCGTCTGCGCGTTGGCGCCGGGGTAGTAGGCGAAGATGCTCACCGAGGGTGGCGCCACCGTAGGGTAGCGCGTCAGCGGCAGCAGGTGGATGGCCAGCGCGCCGGCCAGCATGATCGTGATGGCGATGACCCACGCGAAGATGGGCCGATCGATGAAGTAGCGGGAAATCATCGCGCTGGGGCCGGGTCAGGGCTTGCGTGCGACGTCGGCCGACGCGACGGCGCCGGCGGGCGCGGCCTGGGAGCCGTTGTCCCGCGCGGGGGCGGCGCCCGGCGGCTCGTCCACCGGCTTGACCGTGGCGCCCGGCTGCACGTGCTGGCCGCCCGCCAGCACCACCCGGTCGCCGGCCTTCAGGCCTTCGCTGATCAGCCAGCGGGTGCCCACCGAGCGGGCGATCGCCACCGGCTGCTCCACCATCTTGTTGTCGGCCGTGACCACGCGCACCATCGGGTTGCCGCGCCGGTCGCGCAGCACGGCCGACTGCGGCACCACGATGCCCTGCGGCGTGCTGCCCTCGTCCACCACGGCGCGCACGAACATGCCCGGCAGCAGCAGGCCCTCGGGGTTGGGGAAGCGCGCACGCAGCGTCACCGAGCCGCTGCTCGGGTCCACCGTCACCTCGGTCAGCTGCACGCGGCCCTCGTGCGCATAGCGGCTGCCGTCCTCCAGCATCAGCACCACGCGCTGGGCCGCGTCGCCGCGGTCGAGCCGGCCGGCCGCCAGCGCCTGGCGCAGGCGCAGGACCTCGGTGCTGGACTGCGCGATGTCCACGTAGATCGGATCGAGCTGCGAGATCGTCAAGAGCGGCGTGGCCTGCGCCGCCGACACCAGCGCGCCGGGCGTCACCGCGCTGCGGCTGGTGCGCCCGGCGATGGGGGCCGTCACCTTCGTGTACTGCAGGTTGATGCGGGCGGTGTTCAGCGCCGCCTCCTGCACCTTCACGGCGGCCCTGGCCTGCTCGTAGGCGGCCTGGGCGTTGTCGTTCTCCTGCTGGCTCACCGCCTTCTGCGGCAGCAGTGCCTTGTAGCGCTCGGCCAAGGCGCGGGTGGAGGCGACCGTGGCCTTCGCGTTGGCCAGCGCGCCCTCGGCGCGCTGCACCTCGGCCTGGAAGGGCGTGGGGTCGATCTCGTAGAGCACCTGGCCGGCCTTGACCGTGCTGCCCTCGGTGAAGGGGCGGCTGCGGATGATGCCCCCCACCTGGGGCCGGACCTCGGCCACCATGAAGGCAGCGGTGCGCCCGGGCAGCTCGGCATGCAGCGGCACGGTCTGCGGCTGGACGGCGCGCACCATCACCTCGGGCAGCGCAGGAGGGGCGGACTGGGGCTTGTCCTTGCAGGCGCCCAGCAGGGCGAGGGCGCAGACCGTCACGGCCAGGCCCGGCAGATGGAAGAAGCTCAAGGTGGGTGTTCCTTCGAGGAGGTCGGTTCGCAGGAGCCGGATAGGCGTGCGAAAGTTGCAAGCGTAAAGGGCTTGCGTAAACGGCAGGCAAAGTTTGGTTGCAATTTCGGATCAAATGTCCGGGCGGGACACTCCGGCGTGTTGCCCAAGGCGTCGATAACTGTATATAAATACAGTTCTTCGATGCCCGCACTTCCATCTTCCTCCCCGTTCCCTCAGGCACTCGCCGCCTGCGCCGACCTCTGGCGGGGCGACGAGCTGGGCGCCGCCGACGGCCCGGCCCGGCCCACCGGCCATGCCGCGCTCGACGCGCAACTGCCCGGCGGCGGCTGGCCGGTGGGCGCGCTCACCGAACTGCTGCAACCCGCGCCCGACGCACCCCTGTGGCCGCTGCTGCTGCCGGCCCTGGCCGCGGCGGTGGCCGAGCGGGAGGCGCCGGTGGTGCTGGTCGGCCCGCCGCACGAGCCCTTCGGCCCGGCCCTGGCCGGTGCCGGCCTGCCGGTGCAGGCGCTGCTGTGGGTGCGCGCCGGGACGGCGGCCGAACGGCTCTGGGCCTGCGAGCAGGCGCTGCGCTGCGCCGGCGCCGCCGCCGTCCTGGCGTGGCTGCCCCAGGCGCGGGCGGCCGAACTGCGCCGCCTGCAGCTGGCCGCTGCGCGGCACGCGGCGCTGCTGTTCGTGCTGCGGCCCGAGGCGGACAGGGAGGGCGCCTCGCCGGCGCGGTTGCGGCTGCGCGTGGCGCCGTCGGAGGGCCGACCCGATCAACTGGACGTGCAGGTGCTCAAGCGGCGCGGCCCGCCGATGGCCGCGCCGCTGGCGCTGCCCGCGCGCAGCGCGCACATGGCGGCGCTGCTGGCCGCCGCCAGCCGGCGCCGGCGGATGGCCGTTCCCGATGCCGCATCCGCCGGTGGCGGTGCCACCGTGCTGCGGCTCGATCCGCGCCGGCCGCGCCGCACCGACTTTCAGGAGGCAGGCCATGCACTGGCTGGCGCTGTGGTGGCCGCCTGAGCCGCCGGAGCCGCAGGCGCCGGCCATGCCCGCGCCCGAGGCCCTGGGCTGGTGGGCGCTGCGCTTCACCCCGCACGTCGCCTGGCTGGACGAAGCGCTGCTGCTCGAGGTGGCGGCCTGCGAGCGCCTGTGGGGCGGCCGGCAGGCGCTGATGCGCCAGATGGCCGCCGAGAACCCGGCACCCGTGCCCGTGCGGCGGGTGCAGGGCGCCACCAGCCTGGTCGCGCTGGCGCGGCTGCGCCTGTATGCCGCCGGCCAGCGTCCGCCGCAGCAACTGCCGGCCGCACTGCCGCTGTGGACGCTGACGGCCGCCCGGCCGCACCTGGACGTGCTGGCCCGCATGGGCTGCCACACCTGGGGGCAGGCCGCGGCCCTGCCGCGCGGCGGGCTGGCGCGGCGCTTCGGCCCCGGACTGCGCGAGGCGCTGGACATCGCCTGGGGCCTGCGGCCCGAGCGGCATGCCTGGCTCACCCTGCCCGAGACCTTCAGCCAGCGCATCGAGCTGCCCGCCCTGGCCACCCGCGCGCCGGAACTGCTGTGGGCCGCCCAGCGCCTGCTGGCCGGCCTGCGCCTGTGGCTGCAGGCGCGCCAGCGCGGCGTGCTGGCCTTCGCGCTGGAGTGGACGCTGGACCTCAAGCGCCTGAACGGCGTCGACCTGCCGCGCCAGCAGCAACTGGTGGTGCGCACCGCCGAGCCGACGCAGGACATGGCCCACCTGCGCCGCCTGCTGGCCGAGCGGCTGGCCCTCACGCAGTTGGCCGCGCCCACCGGCTGGCTGCGCCTGCACGTGCTGGAGACGGCGCCCTGGGCCGGCGCGGCGCGCAGTTTCCTGCCCGAGGACAACCGCCCCGGCGAGCCGCTGCACCAGCTGGTGGAAAAGCTCAGCGCCCGCCTGGGCCCGCAGCGGGTGCTGCGCGCCCGCCCGCAGGCCGACCACCGCCCCGAGCGCATGCAGGCCTGGGTGCCGGCCGTGCAGGCGCAGCCGGCGGCTGCGCCTGCGCAGGAGGGCCCCGGCACCGGCCTGCTGCCCGCGTGGCTGCTGCGCGAGCCCGTGGCGCTGGAACTGCGGGAGGGACACCCTCAATTCCATGGCCCGCTGCGCCGGCTCGCGGGGCCGCAGCGGCTGGAAGGCGACGGCTGGTGGGAGGAGGGCGAGCCCGCCCGGCGCGACTACTACGTGGCCGAGAGCCCGGGCGCCGGCCTGGTGTGGGTCTACTGCGAGCGCGCATCGGCTGGCATGCCCGGCCAGGCGCCCCGCTGGTTCCTGCAGGGCCTGTATGCCTGACCTGGGCGACAAGGAAGTGCAGATGCGCCGCCGGCGCGCGCGGCAGGCACTGGCCGCGGCGAACGAGCCCGTGCTCGCCCCGGCGGGCGCCGGCGGCCTGCCCGACTACACCGAACTGCACTGCCTCACCAACTTCAGCTTCCAGCGCAGCGCCTCGCACCCGGGGGAACTGGCGGCGCGCGCCTGGCGGCTGCAATACCGCGGCCTGGCCATCACCGACGAATGCTCGGTGGCCGGCGTGGTGCGGGCGATGTCGGGACTGAAGGAATACATCGAGGCGCTCGACGAGGAGGAGCGCCTCCACCCCGAGCGGCCGAAGACGCCGCGCAACCCCGACTTCCGCCTGCTCTACGGCAGCGAGTTCGTGTTCGAGCGCTTCACCCTGGTGGCGCTGGCCCGCAACCTGACGGGCTGGGGCCACCTGTGCGAACTGATCACGCACGCACGGATGCATGCGGACAAGGGCAGCTACCGGCTGGACTGGGAGCCGCAGCGCCTGGCCGGCCTGCGGGAATGCGAGGTCCTCTTCGTGCCGCGGCGTCGGCCGGGATGCCCGGCCGACGCGGACGCCATCGCCGCCGACCTGGCGCAGGCAGCGGCCCTGTTCCCGGGCCGCTGCTGGCTGGCCGTCGAACTCTTCAGCGAACTGGACGATGCCCTCTGGCTGGCCACGCTGCGCGAAGTGGGCGGACGCGCCGGGGTGCCGCTGGTGGCGGCCGGCGGCGCGTGCATGCACGTGCGCTCGCGCAAGCCGCTGCTGGACGTGCTCACCGCCGTGCGCGAAGGCTGCACCGTGGCCGAGTGCGGCTTTGCGCGGCAGGCCAATGCCGAGCGCCACCTGCGCCCGCGGCTGCGGCTGGCGCAGGTCTATCCGCCCGAGCTGCTGGCGAACACGATGGTGGTGCGCGATCGCTGCGGCTTTTCGCTGGAGGAACTGCGTGCGCACTACCAGTACCCGCTGGAGGTGGTGGGGCAGCACGAGACGCCGACCGAGACCCTGGCGCGCAAGACCTGGGCCGGGGCGCACGAGCGTTATCCGCACGGCATTCCCGACAAGGTGCGCCAGCAGGTACTGAGCGAACTCGCGCTCATCGCCGAGAAGAAATACGAGATGTTCTTCCTCACGGTCGAGGACGTGGTGCGCTTCGCCCGCGACGAAGGAATTCTTTGCCAGGGTCGCGGGTCTTCGGCCAACTCGGCGGTGTGCTACTGCCTGGGCATCACGGCCGTGAACCCCGAAGACAGCACCTTGCTGTTCGAGCGCTTCTTGAGTCGTGCACGCGACGAACCGCCCGATATCGACGTCGACTTCGAACACCAGCATCGCGAAAAGGTCATTCAGTACGTCTACAAGAAATACGGCCGCGAGCGCGCCGCCATCGCCGCCGTGGTCATCAGCTACCGCTCGCGCAGCGCCATCCGCGACGTGGGCAAGGCGCTGGGCATCGACGAGCGGCTGGTCGATGCCTTCGCCAAGGACCACTACTGGTTCGATGACCCGGTGCTCGATCAGCGATTGGAAGAGGCGATGCAGCGTGCCGGCGTGCACGAGGGCCTGCACCGCCTGAAGCTGTGGATCGAGCTGACGCGCGCGCTCAAGGGCTTCCCGCGCCACCTCTCGCAGCACGTGGGCGGCTTCGTGCTGGCCGAGCAGAAGCTCACCCGCCTGGTGCCGGTGGAGAACGCGGCGATGAAGGACCGCTCCGTCATCCAGTGGGACAAGGACGACCTGGAGGACATGGGCATGCTCAAGGTCGACGTGCTGGCGCTGGGCATGCTCAGCGCCATCCGCCGCGGCCTCGACTTCATGAACCGCTGGCGCGGCACGCACACCGAGATGCACCACCTGCCGGTGGACGACGACGCCACCTACGACATGATCTGCGAGGCCGACACCATCGGCGTGTTCCAGATCGAGAGCCGCGCGCAGATGTCGATGCTGCCGCGCCTGCAGCCGCGCTGCTACTACGACCTGGTGATCGAGGTCGCCATCGTGCGGCCCGGCCCGATCCAAGGCGGCATGGTGCACCCGTACCTGAAGAACCGCGAAAAGCTGCGGCGCAAGGAGCCCATCCACACACCCTACCCGGCGCTCGACGCGGCGCTCAAACGCACCCTGGGCATCCCCATCTTCCAGGAACAGGTGATGCAGATCGCCATGATCGCCGCCGGGTTCAGCGCCGACGAGGCCGACCGCCTGCGCCGCGCGATGGCGGCGTGGAAGCGCAAGGGCGGCATCGACAAGTTCCACGACCAATTGGTCGAAGGCATGGTGCATCGCGGCTACGACCGCCAGTTCGCCGAAGACATCTTCCGCCAGTGCGAGGGCTTCGGCGACTACGGCTTCCCCGAGAGCCACGCCGCCAGCTTCGCCAAGCTGGTGACGGTGAGCGCCTGGCTCAAGCGGCACGAGCCCGCTTGCTTCCTGGCGGCCATGCTCGACTCGCAGCCCATGGGCTTCTACACCCCCTCGCAATTGGTGCAGGACGCACGCCGCCACGGCGTGGAGGTGCGGCCGGTGGACGTGATGGTCAGCGGCATCGACAGCACGCTGGAGCCGCGTGCGTCCGATGCGCCGTCGCCGCACCTCGATCCGCGCTACGCCCATTGCCAGGGCGATGCCGGCCAGCCGGCCGTGCGCCTGGGCCTGTCGCGCATCGCCGGCCTGAGCAAGGAGGGCGCGCAGCGGCTGGTCGACGCCCGCGCGCAGGCGCCCTTCACCAGCGTGGAAGACCTCGCCCTGCGCGCCGACCTGGGCACCCGCGACATGGCCGCGCTGGCCGGCGCCGAGGCCCTGCGCGCCCTGGCCGGCCACCGCCGCCAGCAGGTGTGGGAGGCCACGGCGCAGCGCCGGACGTCCGCGCTGCTGCGCGGCGTGCCGGTGCACGAGGCGCCGCTGCAGCTGCCCCTGGCGGCGGAAGGCGAGGAGATCGTGGGCGACTACGCCGCGCTGAGCCTCACGCTGCGCCGCCACCCGCTGGCCCTGCTGCGCCCGCGCCTCGCGCGGCGCCACCTGCTGAGCGCCCGCCAGCTGAGCGAACTGCCCCACGGCACGCTGGTGCGCGCCTGCGGCATCGTCACCGTGCGCCAGCGCCCGCAGACGGCCAGGGGCACCATCTTCGTCACGCTGGAGGACGAGACCGGCCCGGTCAACGTCATCGTGTGGAACCACGTCGTCGAGGCCTGGCGCGAGCCGCTGCTCAAGTCGCAGCTGCTGGCGGTGCGCGGCATCTGGCAGCGCGACGAGGACAGCGGCGGCAAGGTGCAGCACCTGGTGGCCGAGGCCTTCCGCGACTTCACGCCCTGGCTGGGCCGGCTGGCGCAAGGGCAGAGGAGCCGTGATTTCCATTGAAGGCCCCCAGGGCTGGGCTGCGCCCAGCCCGCCCCCCGAAGGGGACAAGAAAAACTTCGGAAGCGGCCCGGCATTTTTCTTGTGAGCCCACGAGGTGGCCCGCCTTGAACTACGCTGACACACCATGACCGCCGCCCTCCTGCATGCCCGCCCCGCCGACGCGGGGGAAACGCCTATCGGCCCGCCGCCGCCCGCGCCGGACGTGCCGCAGCCGCCGCCCCCACCCGTCTCGCCGCCCATCGTGCTGCCGCCGCCCCCGGCGGGCGACCCGCCCCCGGCCGATCCGCCGCAGGTGGAGCCGGGCCATCCGCCGCCCGTGGTCGATCCGCCGTCGCCGGCGCTCACGCGGCTGCACGCGCGGCGGCTGCGCGAGGTCTACCGCTCCGCCGGCTGGCCGTGCTGCGATCCGGTCGAGATCGACCTGCTGGCCGCCGGCCTGCTGGAGCGCGTGCGCACGCCGCAGGGCCACGAGACGCTGCGCGTGAGCGACGCCGGCATCGCGCACATCGCCGGCTCGCTGCAGCGCAACCGCGGCGCGCTCTCGGCGCACGAGGCGCTGGTCGAGCAGGTGGCGCGCGAGATGACGCGCGGCGGCCGCATCGCCTGGCGCGGCCTCACGCTGCGCGCGCGGCTGGCGCCGCTGGAAGAGGGCGGCAAGCCGCGCTGGTGCATCGCCCGGCCCGATGTCTTTTCCATCCGCAACACCAGCGTCGAGGCCTACGCTCAGCCCGTCGTGCACGAGGTCAAGGTCAGCCGCGCCGACCTGCTGGGCGACCTCCGCAAGGCCGACAAGCGCGCCGCCTACCTCGACCTGGGCGGCGAGTGCTGGTACGTGCTGGGCCGCGACGCCCGGGGCCGGCCCATCGCCGAGCCGGAGGAGATCCCCGAGGGCTGCGGCGTGCTGGTGCAGCAGGGCGAGCGGCTGGTGGTGGCGCGCGCCGCCACCTGCCGGCCGGTGGAGCGCATCCCCTTCGCCGTCTGGATGGCGCTGGCCCGCGCGCAGCCGATGGAAGGCTTCGACGACGAGGCGCAGGACGCGCTCGGCCTGGCCGGCTGAACGGCGCGCGCTTTGATCTGCGGCAAGGCCGCGCGCGCAGGCGCGTGGCAGTCTCCAGTCATATCAGGAGACAGCCATGACCCACGCCACCCTGCGCATCCTGCGCGAAGAGCACACCGCGCTGGCCGCCATGCTGCGCACCATCCCGCTGCTGCTGGCCCATCACCGGCGCGAGGGCACGCTGCCCGACTTCGAGGTGCTGCGCGCCATGCTGTTCTACATCGACGAGTTCCCCGAGAAGCGCCATCACCGGCAGGAGTCGGAACTGCTCTTTCCCAAGCTGCGCGCGCGCACGCCGCTGTCGCGCGACCTGCTCGACCACCTCGACGCCGACCACGCGCGCGGCGAGCGCCGCGTGCGCGACCTGGAGCACGACCTGCTGGCCTTCGAGATGCTGGGCGAGCCGCGCCGCGCTGCCTTCGAGGAAGCGGTGCAGCGCTACATCGACTTCTACCTGGCCCACATGGCGCTGGAGGAGCGCGAGATGCTGCCCCTGGCCGAGCGCGTGCTGACGCCGGAGGACTGGGCCGAGCTGGACGAGGCCTTCGGCCACAACCGCGACCCGCTCGCCGGCCATGCGCCCGCGCCGGAAGCGGACTACCAGGCGTTGTTCTCGCGCATCGCGCGGCAGGTGCCGGCGCCGTGGGGGCTGGGCTGAAAGATCGCCCTCGGTCAGCCGCTTCGCGCCTGCCCGACAAGAATGCCCGAAGACTGAAAAAGTTGGCATCTGCACGGAACCGGTCCCGCAGACGGGCAAACGGCTGACACGGCGCGGCGGCCGGAGGGGCAAGGATGGAAGCATTCCCACTCCATGGAGATGGCCATGCTCCTCGATCTTCTTCGCTTCAATCCCAACGCCTACCTCAAGCGCGCCACCGTGCTGCTGCAGGAGGCGCAGATGGCGCGCATCGAGCACCAGGCCGCGGCCGAGCACCACGCCGCCCTGGCGCGCATGTACGAGGACCGGGTGCGCCGCCTGGAGCGCGAGCTGACCCGCTCGACGCGGCTGGAAACGGTGGAAGCGGCCGACCTGCTCACCGAACGGCCCGCGCTGCGCTCCGTGGAAGCGGCCGGCCGGCATTGACCGGCAGGCCGGCAGGTCCTTGTATCTTTAAGCCTCGGACCGGCTCGGGTAGCCCGAGCGGCCTCTGGGATG
>NZ_JBIQNC010000052.1:0-25713 GCF_044462705.1 Xenophilus sp. | reverse complement strand
CCAACAACGAGATCGGCTTCGACTACCTGCGCGACAACATGGCGCTGTCGAAGCAGGACCGTTTCCAGCGCGGCCTGCACTACGCGATCGTGGACGAGGTCGACTCGATCCTGATCGACGAGGCGCGCACCCCGCTGATCATCTCCGGCCCCGGCGACGAAGGGCAGGAGCTGTACCTGAAGGTCGACAAGATCGTCCCGCACCTGGTCCGGCAGCAGGAAGAGGAAGGCGAGGGCGATTTCTGGGTCGACGAGAAGGGCAAGCAGGTCTACCTGTCCGAGGCCGGCCAGGAGAAGGCCGAGGCGCTGCTGCGCGAGGCCGGGATCCTGGAGGGCGAGGACAGCCTGTACGCCTCGCACAACATCCACGTCGTCCACCACCTCAACGCCGCGCTGCGCGCGCACGCGATCTACCAGCGCGACGTGGACTACATCGTCCGCGACGGCGAGGTGGTCATCGTCGACGAATTCACCGGCCGCACCCTGCCGGGCCGGCGCTGGTCCGACGGCCTGCACCAGGCGGTCGAGGCCAAGGAGCGGGTGAACGTCCAGCGCGAGAACCAGACGCTGGCCTCGATCACCTTCCAGAACCTGTTCCGCATGTACGACAAGCTGTCGGGCATGACCGGCACCGCGGACACCGAGGCCTACGAGTTCCAGTCGATCTACGGCCTGGAAGTGGTGGTGATCCCGACCCACCGGCCGATGATCCGCAAGGACCATCCGGACGCGGTGTTCCTCAATCGCGCCGGCAAGTACCGCGCGGTGGTCAACGAGATCAAGGACGTGCACGCCAAGGGCCAGCCGGTGCTGGTCGGCACCACCTCGATCGAGGTCTCGGAGATGCTGGCCGAGCAGCTCAAGGCCGCCGGCATCCCGCACGAAGTGCTCAACGCCAAGCAGCACGAACGCGAGGCGCAGATCGTGGCCCAGGCCGGCCGCCCCGGCGCGGTGACCATCGCCACCAACATGGCCGGCCGCGGCACCGACATCGTGCTCGGCGGCTCGCTGGAGGCCGAGATCGCGCAGCTCGAGGCGGAGACCGGCGCACCGGTGGACGACGCCACCCGGGCCAAACTGAAGGCGGCCTGGAAGGAGCGCCACGACCAGGTCAAGGCGGCCGGCGGCCTGCATATCGTCGGCACCGAGCGTCACGAGTCGCGGCGCATCGACAACCAGCTGCGCGGCCGCTCCGGCCGCCAGGGCGACCCGGGATCCTCGCGCTTCTACCTGTCGCTCGAAGACAACCTGATGCGCATCTTCGCCGCCGACTGGGTGCAGAAGGTGATGGCGCGGATGGGCCTGAAGGAAGACGACATCATCGAGAGCCCGCTGGTCTCCAAGCAGATCGCGAACGCACAGCGCAAGGTCGAGGCGCACAACTTCGACATCCGCAAGAACCTGCTCGACTTCGACGACGTCAACAACGACCAGCGCAAGGTCATCTACCAGCAGCGCAACGAGCTGCTGGAGGCGGACAGCATCAAGGACAGCATCGACGGCATCCGCGAGGACGTGGTCGCCGAGACCGTGCGCCGCTACGTCCCCGACAACTCGATCGACGAGCAGTGGGACCTGCAGGGCCTGGAGGACGAACTGGCGCGCGACTTCGGCGTGCCGCCCGGCCTGGCCGCGGACATCGCCTCGCGCAAGGAAGTGGACGCCGAGCAGATCGCCGAGGAAGTGCAGCAGATCGTGGCGAAGGTGTTCACCGACAAGGAAGCCCAGGTCGGCGAGGAGACCATGCGCCTGATCGAGAAGCACGTGATGCTGAGCGTGCTCGACGACAACTGGAAGCAGCACCTGGCGCGCATGGACTACCTGCGCCAGGGCATCCACCTGCGCGGCTACGCGCAGAAGCAGCCGAAGCAGGAATACAAGCACGAGGCGTTCGAGCTGTTCAGCGAGATGCTGGAGAAGGTCAAGCGCGAAGTGGTCACGATGCTCGCCCGGGTGCGCCTGCGCACCGAGGAAGAGGTCGCGGCGATGGAGGCGGCCGAGCGCGCGCAGGCGCAGCGCCAGGCCGAGCGCATGCAGTTCCAGCACGCCGACGCCGGCGGCCTGGGCGCCGACGAGGAAGCGCAGCAGGCCCAGGCCCAGGCGATGGCGGCGCAGATGCAGTCGCGGGTGCCCAAGGTCGGCCGCAACGACCCGTGCCCCTGCGGCAGCGGCAAGAAGTTCAAGCATTGCCACGGCCAGATCGCCTGAACCGTAGAGCCGACCCATGGTCGGCTTCCGTGATGCCAGCCGACCATGGGTCGGCTCTACATGGGCATGGATGATCCCTCACCAGCCATAGAAGTCCTCGCCGGCGTCATCACCGACGCCCGTGGCCGCATCCTCCTGGCCCGCCGCACCGAGGGGCGGGACCTGGCCGGCCTGTGGGAATTCCCCGGCGGCAAGCGCGAGCCGGGCGAAAGCGCCGAGGCCACCCTGGCGCGCGAGCTCGAGGAGGAGCTCGGCATCCGGGTCGAGATCGGCGCGCCGCTGATCACCGTGCCGCACCGCTACCCGCACAAGCGGCTGCGGCTGGACGTGCGCCACATCAGTGCCTGGGAGGGCACGCTCAAGGGCCTGGACGGCCAGGCGCTGGCCTGGGTGCCGGCGCGCAAGCTCGGCAGCTACGCCATGCCCGGGGCCGACCGCCCCGTGGTAGCGGCCCTGCTGCAGCCCGACCGCTACCTGGTGACCCCGGACGCGACCGGCGAGCCGGCCGGCTGGCTGGCGGCGCTGGAGCGCGCGCTGGTCCACGGCGGGGCTACCCGGGTCCAGCTCCGCGCCCCCGTGGCCAGCGAAAATCCAGAGCAGTGGCGCGCACTTGCGCGCGAGGCGGCCGCCGTATGCCGGCGCCACGACGCGCAGGCCCTGGTCAATGCCGACATCAAGCTGGCCCGCGACCTGCGCATCGGCGTGCACCTGAAGGCCTCGCAGCTGGCCGGGATGGCGCAGCGGCCGCTACCGGCGACGCTACCGGTCGGGGCGTCCTGCCACGACGCCGCCGACCTCCGCCACGCCGAGCGCCTGCACTGCGACTTCGCGGTGGTCGGCCCGATCCGGCCCACTCCCAGCCACCCGGGCGCGCCCGGCATCGGCTGGGAGGCCTTCGAGGCCCTGCGCGAGGACTGCACGATCCCGCTGTACGCGATCGGCGGGCTGGGTCCCGCCGACCTGGCCGAAGCCCGGCTGCACGGCGCCCAGGGCATCGCCGGAATCCGCGGCCTGTGGGGCGCCCGGCCGGGCTGACCCCGGCGCGCGGGGATTCCTGACACGCGGGCGGCGCGCCCGCCGATGGGGCCGCCGCCGGTCGGTGGCGACGATGTCCCCATGGACATGCGCGTCGTCACCCCCGAAGCCACCCTTCGCATCCACCACGTGTTCGTCGCCACCCGCCGGCGGCAACGCTACTTCGAGCCCTTCGCCTCGGCCTGCGCCGCGGCGCGCGCATTCACCGACCCGCGCGCGCTGGGCGATGCGCGCCTGCTGGCCTGGGTGCTGATGCCCGACCACGCGCACTGGCTGCTGCAGACCGGCCCGCGCGACGGAATCTCCCAGGTCGTGCAACGGATGAAGGCGCGCAGCGGCCGCGCAGTGAACCGCTTGCGCGGCGAGAAACGCCCGGTGTGGGCCAGTTCCTGGGAGGACCGTACGTTGGGCCCGGACGAGGATGCGAAGTCGGTGGCGCGCTTCATCGTGCGCAACCCGATGCGCGCCGGCCTGGTGCGCACGGTCGCGGACTACCCGTTCTGGGATGCGGCCTGGTTCTAAGGGCGTCGGCGCAGCGCTCAGGTCGCGTCGGCGAGCCCGAGGTAGAGGACGTGGAGCGCGGCCACCCGGGCATTGAGCGCATCGAGCGGGCCGTCGTTGGGCAGGACGTCGTCGGCGATCGCCAGGCGCTGCTCGCGGGTGGCCTGGGCGTCGAGCATCCGCTCGGCCAGGGCCCGGTCGATGCCGTCGCGCCGCAGCAGGCGCTCGACCTGGATCTGGCGCGGCACGTCGACCACCAGGATCCGGTCCAGCCACGGATAGGCCGCGCGGCCGCCGCCCTCGGCGAGCAAGGGAATCGCGGCAATCGCGTAGGGTCCCGGCGCATCGAAGCAGGATTCGCGCAGGGCGACGCGTACCCGGGGATGGACAATGGCCTCGAGCGTGCGCCGGGCCTCATCGTCGGCAAACACGCGTCGGCGCATCGCGGCGCGGTCCAGCGAGCCATCGTCCCCGAGCACTTCGTCGCCGAAGGCGGCGACAAGCGCCGCCAGTCCGTCGGAGCCGGGCGCCACCGCCTCGCGCGCGGCGACGTCGGCATCGGCGACGTGGATTCCAAGCGCCGCAAACCGGTTCGCCACTTCGCTCTTGCCCGAGGCGACGCCACCGGTCAGGCCGACGACGAAGTCGGTCATGCCAGGGCTTCCCCGACATCGGACTTGCTCGACTGCGTCCACTTGAACGCGTGCGTGATGCAGTCGCGCAGATCATGGCGGGGTGACCAGCCGAGTTGCTCCCTTGCAGCCGCGGACGACGCCACGAGCACGGCCGGGTCGCCGCTGCGCCGTGCGACGCGGTCTTCCTGCAATGGCAGGCCCGTGGCCTCGCGGCAGGTGGAGAGGACCTCCAGCACCGAGCGGCCAGTTCCTCCACCCAGGTTGAAAACCTCGAAACCGGGTCGCGCAGCCAACCTGTCCAGCGCCAGCAGATGGGCGTCACAAAGGTCGTCGACGTGCACGTAGTCGCGCACGCAAGTACCGTCCGGAGTCGGGTAGTCGTCGCCGAAGACCTTGACCGCCGCGCCGCTTGCGGCCGCGCGCAATGCGTTGGGGATCAGGTGGGTTTCGGGTTCGTGCGACTCGCCAATCTCACCGTCGGGATCCGCACCGGCAGCATTGAAGTAGCGCAGTGCGATGGCGCGCAAACCGTGCGCGCTGCAATACGCCCCGATGACGCCTTCAGCGTAGAGTTTGCTCTGACCGTAAGGATTGATCGGCTGGGTGGGGTGACCTTCAGTGATCGGAACCTCGACCGGATTGCCATAGACGGCGGCGGTCGACGAAAAAACGAGTCTGTCGACTCCGGATGTGCGCATCGCATCGAGCAGGTTCAGCGTTCCGGCGATGTTGTTGCGGAAGTAAAGGCCCGGATCCGAAACCGACTCGCTCACGATCGACCTGGCCGCGAAATGCATCACACCCTGGAGGGGGTGATCGCGGAATGCCTTGCCGAGCGCGGCCGCGTCAAGCAGGTCACCTTCGATCAGTGGTCCCCAGCGGACCGCCCGACGATGGCCAGTAGACAGGTTGTCGAAGGTGACCGGTGTGTATCCGGCACGCGCGAGGCGCTTGCACATGTGCGAGCCGATGTATCCGGCGCCACCACATACGAGGATGGCGGGTTTGGCAGACATCAAGGATTGAGCCCGGCAATCCGCAGGTACCAATCAACCAGCGAGCTGCCCCAGAAGAACGTGATCCATCCCGCGATCGCGAGATAGGGTCCGAAGGGTATCGGCGTCGCCCGGTCGCGGCCCTTCGCCCACAACCAGATGGAGCCGATGACCGCGCCGACCAGCGAGGACAGCAGGATCGTCGGCAGGATCCCCTGCAGGCCGAACCAGGCGCCCATGGCCGCGAGCAGCTTGAAGTCGCCGCGGCCCATGCCCTCCTTACCGGTGAGCTGCTTGAACACCCACCACACCGACCACAGCGACACATAGCCGATGACCGCGCCCACCAGCGCGTGCTTGCTGCTGATGAACAGGTTGTCGACGCTGGCCACCAGCCCGAGCCAGAGCAGGGGCAGGGTGAGCGAATCCGGCAGCAACTGGGTCCGCAGGTCGATGCCCGACAGCGCCACCAGGAAGCAGGTGAACACGATCGCGCCGAAGCCGCGCCAGCCGAAGCCGAACTGCCACACGCAGCACAGCACCAGCAGCATGGTCAGCAGCTCGACCAGCGGATACTGGATCGAGATCGGCGCCCGGCACGCGCGGCAGCGCCCGCGCAGCGCCAGCCAGCTGAACACCGGGATGTTCTCCCACCACGAGAGCTGGTGCTTGCAGTGCGGGCAGTGCGAGCGCTCGACCACGATGCCCGGTGGCGGAGGATCGTAGATCTCCGGTTCGCCCAGCATTTCCAGGCTATCGCGTTTCCACTGCCATTCCAGCCGCTTGGGCAGGCGCAGGATGACGACGTTGAGGAAGCTGCCGATCAGCAGGCCGACGGCGGCCGCGGCCGGGTACCCGATCGCCGGGTTCTGGTCGAGGAATGCCATCGCGCCTCAGATCGCCGCGGCGAGCTTGAAGATCGGCAGGTACATGCCGACCACCATCGCGCCGACGATGCCGCCGATGAAGATCATGATCAACGGCTCCAGCAGGCTCGACAGCGCGTCCACCGCGTTGTTGACCTCGGCCTCGTAGAACTCGGCGACCTTGTACAGCATCGCGTCGAGCGCGCCGGCCTCCTCGCCGATCGCCGCCATCTGGATGACCATGTGCGGGAACAGGCCGACCTGGCGCATGGCCACGTTGACCTGGTAGCCGACCGAGACGTCGTCGCGGATGCGCTTCACCGCCGTCTCGTAGACGGTGTTGCCGGTGGCGCCGGAGACGATGTCCAGCGCCTCGACCAGCGGCACGCCCGCCTGGAAGGTGACCGCCAGCGTGCGCGAGAAGCGGGCGATGGCCGAGTTGTGCATGATCTGGCCGATCACCGGCAACCTGAGGATCAACCGGTCGAGGAAGTGGGCGAAGGCCAGGGAGCGCTTCTTCAGGAAGACGAAGCCGGTGCCCACGCCCACGACAATGAAGAGGACGAGCCACCAGTAGGAAATCATGAAGTCACTGGCGGCAATGATCATCTTGGTGAATGCCGGCAGGTCCGCGCCGAAGCTGGCGAACACGTTCTGGAACTGGGGCACCACGAAGATCAGCAGGATCGCGCTGACCAGGATCGCCACCGCGATCACCGTGGCCGGGTAGAACAATGCCTTCTTGATCTTGCCCTTCAGTGACTCGATGTTCTCCTTGTAGCTGGCGACGGTGTCGAGCACCGTCTCCAGCACGCCCGCGGTCTCGCCGGCTTTGACCAGGTTGCGGTACAGCTCGTCGAACTGGACCGGGTGCTTGCCCAGCGCCTCGTACAGCGAGGAGCCGCCCTCGATCTCGGCGCGGATATCGTTGTAGAGCTCCTTCGCGCGCGGATTCTTCTGCCCCCCGGCGATGATTTCCAGGCCGCCGACGATCGGCACGCCCGACTTCATCATGGTCGCGATCTGGCGGCTGAACACCGCGATGTCGCCCGGGGTCACCCGCTTGCCGGCACCGCCGAACAGGGGCTTGGGCTTGGCCCGGACCGAAGTCGGGTTGATGCCCTGGCGGCGCAGCTCGGCGCGCACCAGGTTCATGCTCTTGCCGGGCGTTTCGCCCTTCATCTTGACACCGCGCTTGTCGGTGCCTTCCCAGAGGAACACCTCGAGGCCGCTGCTGCGCGCGGCGGTGGACTTGGCGGCGGATCGGCTAAGGGCCATGGTCGTCAATCCTTGGTCACGCGGTTGATTTCGGCGAGGCTGGTGATGCCGTTCTTGACCTTGAGCAACGCCGACTGGCGCAGGTCGCGGACGCCGGAGCGCTGCGCGGCCTCGGCGATCTGCTGCGAGTTGCCGCCGGCGAGCACGATGGCGGCGATTTCATCGGTCATCGGCATCACCTGGTAGATACCCGTGCGGCCCTTGTATCCCTCGGTGCAATCGGGGCACCCGACCGCCTCGTAGATGGTCAGGCCGGCGTCGATCTCTTCCTGGGTGAACCCTTCCTCGAGCAGCACGTTGTCCGGGAGCTTCTGCTCCTGCTTGCAATCGTGCAGGCGCCGGGCCAGGCGCTGGGCGATTACGATGCTGACGGAGGAGGTGATGTTGAACGGCGCCACGCCCATGTTCATCAGGCGCGCGATGGTCTGCGGCGCATCGTTGGTGTGCAGGGTCGACAGCACCATGTGGCCGGTCTGCGCGGCCTTGACCGCGATCTCCGCGGTCTCGAGGTCGCGGATCTCGCCGACCATGATCACGTCGGGATCCTGGCGCAGGAACGAGCGCAGCGCCGCGGCGAAGGTCATGCCACGCTTGGCGTTCTGCTGCACCTGGTTGATGCCGGGCACGCGGATTTCGACCGGGTCCTCGACCGTGCTGATGTTGCGCGAGTCGTCGTTGAGGATGTTGAGCGCAGTGTAAAGCGACACGGTCTTGCCCGAGCCGGTGGGCCCGGTGACCAGGACCATGCCGTAGGGCTTCTTGATCGCGTCCAGGAAAAGCTGCTTCTGGTCGTCCTCGTAGCCGAGCTTCTCGATGCCCAGCTTGGCCGCGCCGCCGTCGAGGATGCGCAGCACGATCTTCTCGCCGAACAGGGTGGGCAAGGTGCTGACGCGGAAGTCCACCTGCTTGGTCTTGCTGAGGTTGAGCTTGATGCGGCCGTCCTGCGGCACCCGCTTCTCCGCGATGTCGAGCTGCGACATCACCTTCAGGCGCGCGGCGATGCGTGCGTTGAGCTTCACCGGCGCCTTGGCCACCTGCTTGAGGATGCCGTCGATGCGCAGGCGCACGCGGTAGTCGGTCTCGTAGGGCTCGAAGTGGATGTCCGAGGCACCGCGGCGGATCGCGTCCACCAGCACCTTGTTGACGAACTTGACGACCGGGGTGTCGTCGCCCTTGACGTCGACGCCGGACTCGCCGTCCTCGTCGTCCTCGGCGCTGACGTCGAGGTTCTCGAAATCCTCGTCCTCTTCGCCTTCGGCCATGTCGGCCAGCGAGTCGGCGGTCTCGAGCCATTTGTCGATGGCGCCGCGGATCCGCTCCTCGTCGACCAGGATCGACTCGACCTGCAGGTTGGTGTGGAACTTGATCTCGTCCAGCGCCCGCAGGTTGGTCGGGTCGGCGATGCCGACGTACAGGCGGTTGCCGCGCTTGAACAGGGGCAGGGCGCAGTGCTTGCGGACCAGTTCCTCGCTGACCAGCTTGATCGCGGTTTGCCCCGGGTCCATGGCCGAGACGTCGAAGATCGGGATCCCGAACTCCATCGAGTTGGCGGCGGCCATCTGCACAGGCGCCACCAGCCGGTTGTCCACCAGGTACTGGGCCAGCGGCTTCCTGGCCTCGGTGGCCGCGGCCATGGCCTCGCGGGCCGCGGTTTCCTCCAGCACCCCGTCCAGCACCAGCCGCCGGGCGATGCCGGTGATGCCCACCAGGTTGGCGTGCGCGACGCTCGCCATAGCGAAGCCCTCAGAAGTCCCCGCCCTCGACTTTACCCCAAACCCCCGCCCACCCGAATGCTACCCCCGTCACATCTCCCCCTCCCTTCTCCCCGCGAGCGGGGAGAAGGTGCCCCGAAGGGGCGGATGAGGGGCGCCTTGAACTCCCGCATCGGCTACCCTTCCCCCGGGGGAATCCAAATGCACCTATCCATCATCCTGCCCGCCAAGAACGAATCCGCTGGCCTGCAAAAGGTCCTGCCTGGCCTCCGCGACCGATTTCCCGAAGCCGAAGTCATCGTCGTGGACGACGGTTCCACGGACGACACCGCGGAGGTGGCGCGCGCCCATGGGGCCCACGTGGTCGGGACCCCTTACTCGATGGGCAACGGCGCCGCGATCAAGCGCGGCGCCCGCGCGGCCTCCGGCGAGATCCTCGTGTTCATGGACGCGGACGGCCAGCACGACCCCGCGTTGATTCCGCGGTTGCTGGAGAAGCTGGACGAGGGTTACGACATGGTCGTTGGCGCGCGCGACGGCGCCGGCCAGGCAAATGCGGGCCGCGGCTTGGCCAACGCCTTCTACAACCGCCTGTCGAGCTGGATGACCGGGCACCGGATCGCCGACCTCACCTCCGGGTTTCGCGTGGCGCGCGCCGAGCGCTTCCGCCAGTTCCTGCACCTGCTGCCGAACGGATTCAGCTATCCGACCACGAGCACGATGGCGTTTTTCCGGAGCGCGTACCCGGTGGCGTACGTGCCCATCCCGGTGGCGGCACGGATCGGCAAGAGCCATATCAAGCCCGTCCGCGACGGCCTGCGCTTCCTGCTGATCATCTTCCGGATCGCGACGCTGTATTCGCCCCTGAAGTTGTTTGCGCCAGTGGGGTCCGCGTTCTTCCTGCTCGGGGCCGGGTACTACGCATTTACTTTCGCAACCCAGCACCGTTTCACGAACATGAGTGCGTTGCTTTTCAGCGCAGCAGTCATTGTCTTCTTGATTGGATTGATATCCGAGCAAATCACCAGCCTTACCTACCAAGCCGTCCGCGGGGAACGCCGCTCAAGCGACGGACCGACCGCCTGAAGGGGGAGGCATGAGCGAGCAGGCAAGGGGCGGCCGTCTCCGCACTTGGGCTGGCGCGCTGCGCCGCTGGCCGGTGCATCCGCAATGGTTGCTCGGCGGTCGTGAGGAGGCGGCGGCCTTGCACGAGGCGTTCTCGGGCTTTTCCGGAGTAGTCGTGGACATCGGGTGTGCCGATCGGCGCGCCTCCCGTTGCCTTCCCTCGGGCTGCGAGTACGTCGGGTTCGACTATCCGCGGACGGCGATCGGTTTGTATGGTTCGAGGCCAGACGTCTTTGGCGATGCCAGGCGGTTGCCGTTCGGCGACCGCAGCGTGGATGCGGTGGTCCTCAAGGATGTCCTTGAGCATGTGCAAGGCCCCCATGCGGCGCTCGAGGAGTGCGCGCGCATCCTGCGCCCCGGTGGCAGCCTCGTGGTGTGGATGCCCTTCATGTACCCGGTGCACGATGCGCCCCATGATTTCCAGCGCTTCACTTCGCACGGATTGGCGGCATACCTTGTAGAAGCGGGCTTCGACGTATCACGCGCGTCGCGCGTGTTGCCCCCGGTGCGCACGGCGGGATTGCTCGCCTGCCTGGCCTTGGCCGACAGCTGCGAGCGGATCACCTCGCGGACATGGTGGTGCCTCCCGGTGGTTCCGCTGCTGGTCGGCCTGATCTGCCTGGTCAACCTTGCTGCCTTCGCCCTCGGGTGGTTGCCGGGCAGCGGGTTCATGCCGGCATTCAACCGTGTCGTCGCGATACGCCGGGGACCGGGGCCATGACTGCGGAATCCTCCAAGCGGGGCCTACTGGTCCTCGCTTCCACATACCCGCGCTGGTACGGCGACCATGAACCGGGCTTCGTCCACGAGCTTTCGCGCCGCCTCTCGGCCGCCTTCGACGTCACCGTCGTGACGCCGCATGCGCAGGGCGCGCTGGAGCGGGAAACGATGGATGGCGTCGAGATCGTCCGATACCGGTACGCACCGGAACGGCTGGAGACGCTGGTCCACGGCGGTGGCATGGCGGCGAACCTCGCGCGTGCGCGTTGGAAGTGGCTGTTGTTGCCGGGCTTCCTCTTCGCGCAATATCTTGCTGCGAGGCGCGTGCTTTCGCAGCGGCCGATCGCCGTGGTCCACGTGCACTGGTTGCTGCCGCAAGGGCTGGTTGCCCTGCTGGCCGCCGGCCGCCGCGGAGTGCCCTACGTAGTCACTTCGCACGGCGGCGACCTCTTCGGCCTGCGCGGCCGCGTCGCGACGAGGCTGAAGCGGCTGGTAGCCAAGCGGGCGAGCGCCATGACCGTGGTCAGCAGCGCCATGCGCGAAGAAGCCGGGCGGCTCGGGCTCGCGCCCCCCGCCATCGACGTCGTGCCGATGGGTGCGGACCTGCGCGCGCGCTTCGTCGCCTCGGATCCGGCGGAACGCGACGCCGACACCCTGCTCTTCGTGGGGCGCCTCGTGCCGAAGAAGGGACTCGTGCACCTGCTGGATGCGATGCCACTGATCCTCGCCGCCAGGCCGGGCGTGGTGCTGGAGATCGCCGGCTTCGGCCCGGATCGCCCGGCCCTCGAAGCGCATGCGGCGGCGCTGGGCATCGCCGCGCACGTGCGCTTCCTGGGTGCCATGCCCCAGGCCGAACTCCCGTCGCTCTACGGGCGCGCGGGCGTCTTCGTGGCGCCGTTCGTGCGCGACGCCTCCGGCGACCAGGAGGGTCTCCCCGTGGCGCTGATGGAGGCCATCGGCTGCGGCTGTCCCGCCGTCGTCGGCGACGTGGCCGGTGTCCACGACCTGCTGGGGGACGAGGCTCGCCAGGTCGTCGTGGATCCGCGGGACCGGGAGGCATTGGCGCGGGCCGTGCTCGAGGTCCTCGAGCATCCGGCGGAAGCCAGAGCCCGCACGCTGGCCCTGCGCGCGCGCGCCATCGAACGCGTGGACTGGGACCGGATCGCAGCCCGCTATGCAGAGATACTCAACGCTGCAGCAGTGACCTGAACCTGGGCTCGATGCGACCGATGATCGTTTCCCAGTCGTCCATGGGCAGTGCGGGAACGACGGGGTTCGCCAGCTGTGCGCGAAGCTTCGCAGCCAGGTCGCCCGCGTCTTCCGGCCGATACAGGCAGTGCGGCATGTCCGCGAACAATGCGCCCATCGCGCCGACGTCGGCCGCGACCACGGGCAGCCCGCAGGCCAGCATTTCGTAGGCCTTCTGCGGGAAGCAGTACCGCCCGAAGGCGGTGTCGAGGATGCAGATCGCGCCAACGTCAAGCGCGGAAAACAGTTCGGCGATGCGCGCGTGCGGCAGGGCGCCGAGGTAGTGGACGCGTTCGCCGGCCGGGGGCGGCAGGCCGGGTTCGTGCGGACCCGCCAGCACGAGGTGCGCCTCGGGCACCTCCGCCTGCAGCCGCTCCCATGCGGCATACAGCGTCTCGATGCCCTTGTCGCGATGCAGGCCGCCGGCAGTGCCCACCAACAACGCCCCTTGTGGCAAACCGAGCGTCGCCCGGCTCGCCTGGCGATCCTGCGGGCGGAAGACCGCCTTGTCGACCGTGCTGGGCATGGCCACGACCTCGCCGCGGGCGCGGTAATCCGTCTCCACCAGCTCGCGCAACGGCTCGCTGGTGGTCAGGACCAGGTCGGCGCCGCGGACCGCGTGACGTAGGGCGGCCACCATCCCAGGGATGCGGGCCTGGCCGAAGCCTTCGAAGTTGTCGTAGAGGTCGGCGACGAAAGGCACGCGCAACCGGCGCGCCAGCCATGCACCGAGGGCAACGTGGGGAATGTCGGACGCGGCGACCACAAGCTCGGGCGAAAACGCGCGGATCCGACGCAACAGCCGCCAGGCGTACGTGGCCGTCCGCGGCGACAGAGATTCGGAATGCCATGCAAGGCGCCCCGGCACGGCTTCGTGCGATTCCGCGAGCGCGCCATCGCCCCGGTAGTCCAGGCAGAACGCCTCCACCTCGTGGCCAAGCCGGGCGAGCTGGTACGGGATCTCGTAGAGCCGCGCATAGCGGTCGAGGACCACGTCCTTGCCCATGTAGCGGCGCTTGCAAAGATAGGCGATGCGCATCCGCAAATACAGACTCAGCCGAGGAAGCGGCGGGCAGCTGCGAGAGCTGCACCCACAACTTGGTCCATGTTGTAGTAGCGGTACTGTGCTAGTCGGCCCACGAACGTCACATCGGGCTCAGCTTGGGCAAGCGCCTCGTACCGTTTGAACAAGGCTTCGTTCTCCGCCCGTGGGATGGGATAGTAAGGCTCGCCGTCCGCTTGGGGATATTCGCGGACGATCGAAGTGCCGGGATGTTCCTGACCAGTCAAATGCTTGAACTCGGTGATACGGGTATAAGCGTGATCGTTCGGAAAATTGACGGTTCCGACTGGCTGATACTGCGTCACATGAGGCAGGTGCTCATGCTCGAATCGTAGGCTGCGATACGGCAATGGGCCAAAACAATGGTCGTAATAGGCGTCGATGGGGCCAGTGTAGAAGACGTGGGAAAACCGCTCGTGCTTGACCTCGGCAAAATCGACTCCTACTTCCACGCGTATGTGAGGATGGTCGAGCATGTTCTCGAACATGCGGGTGTAGCCATGCATTGGCATGGCCTGGAAGACATCTGTGAAGTAGCGGTCGTCCGAGTTTGCCCGCACCGGGATGCGCGCGGCGACCCCGGCCTTCAGTTCGGACGGGTCGAGACCCCACTGCTTTCGCGTGTAGTTGAGGAAGAACTTTTCGTATAGGTCACGTCCGACGCTGTTGAGAACGACATCCTCGCTGGTGCGCACTGAGTCACGCGGTTCGCGAACCCTCTCGAGGAAGGCCTCGGCGCCGGCCTCATCGAGATCGAGCCCGTAGAGCAGGTTAATCGTGTCGCGGTTGATGGGGAACGGGTACATTCGGCCGTCGACTACACTTCGAACGCGATGTTCGTACGGACGCCATTCGGTGAACCTGGACAACCACTGCACGATGCGATCGGCATTGGTATGGAAAATGTGGGGGCCATACCGGTGCACGAGCACCCCGTGGCTATCAATCTCGTCGAACGCATTCCCTGCGACATGGGGCCGCCGGTCAATGACGTGGACCTGATTTCCCGCGTCGGCGAGCTCGCGGGCAATCACACCGCCGGAAAAGCCAGCCCCCACGACAAGGATCACTCTTGGCTCGGATGGCCTTGGCATGTGGCTAATCAAGCGTCTGGCTGGTAAGAAGGGATTCGACGTGCAGGCATGTCATGCGATAGGCCTCCTCGCATTGCCTCAGCAGATCTGGGTCCAACTCGATGTGCGGCTCCGCCAAAGCGCTGGGTTTTTGGATTCGACCAGAGCGAATCAGGACCGAAGGATCGCCGTGCCCGGGCTTTCCCGTGAGCTCGCCCGTCTTGTAATCGAGCGAGAATGGCTCCTTCAAGCCAAGAAAAGCCTGGACCGTCCGCAGGCAAGGATCGGGCCGTTCGACAAATTCTTCGGCACGAATGAAGCAGAACCCATTTGGTGCTGCCCATCCTGCTAGTTTCCGGATCACTTCAAGACGGCGGAGATAGTGGCTGGCGACTTCTGCTGGATCGCTGTACCAAGGAACATCTTCGTAAGATGCCAGCTTCTGAATGCTAGCCAACGTAGAACGAGGGCGCCGCACTAGAAAGATCGTCTTTACTCGGCGGTTGGCGACTACTTCCCTGGAAGCGCTGTGCCATCCGCTAACCAGCTTATCCAGGTAGTACGGCGCCTTCCCCGCAAGGGCCATAGCACGGCGTTTCAATCTAATGAGATCGGAAGTCTTGGCATAATCGAGTTGCAGTTCGACATAGCCGGAAACCATGGGATGGCTGCCTAGGATGTGCGCCAACAGCGACGAATATGACCGCATATGCCCAATGATGAGGACATACTGGCTGTCTTCCATGTGGAAGATCGCCCGTCTGTATACCGAGGAGAGTTTCGAGATCAAAGTAGATGCATCTGCGGCTTAGGGAATACGGAATGCTTCGCGGCGCGATAAATGACCGACGGCAGAAAAATTCCTGAATGCGCCAAGCGAGCAGGACCAACGACGCGCGCGTAGTCCATCAACGCGCCCACCCCATATATCACGCAGAAGTCCTGATAGGTTTGGTGGATCGCCAGCTTGTCTTCTTGGGGTAGTGCATGAAAAGCAGGCGATCTGAAAACGCGCTCCGACATCGCGCGGATCCATATCCTGGATGGGGCATCAATAATGTCCGACATGTCTACGCGAAACACCCTGCGGAGGTTCTCAGACACGATCTTCCGGTCAACCCGCAGCTGGGAAAGGGCGTTCTGCCTGGAAATCGATCCTTCATGTTGCCGGTAGAAGAGCAGCTTCTGGGGTAATACATGCGCCTTTCCGAAGTCGAGCATCTCACACCAAAGCTTGAAGTCCTCGGCATATAGGTAATCCTCCCGGTACCTGAGACCGTGGACCCTAATGAGTTCGGAGCGGAACATGACCCCGGGGTGCCCGATCTTGTTCCTGAAAGTGAGGCCCCAAGAACAGTAGCGCGGGTTGGACCTACCAACGTAGCGCCACTTCATTCGGCGAGTCGGATAGGTACGCACTCCCAGCAAGACAACGTCATGGTTGGAGTCCAAGTACTCGACCTGCAGGCGCAACCTTTCCGGGTGTGAAACGTCATCCGCATCCATGCGTGCAATGTATTCGCCGCGCGACAGCAACAAGCCTTCGTTAAGTGTTGCCACCAGCCCTTTGTTTGGCCTACTTACTAGGCGGACCCGGGCATCACGCCGGGCAATTTTCTCCAGGATCGCCCGCGTGGCATCAGTGGAGCCATCGTCGATCGCAATCAACTCAAAATCGTCAAATGTTTGGGAGAGGATGCTTTCCACCGCCTCCTCGATGTGACGTTCGGCGTTGTACGCCGGAAGGATTACGGAGACGCGATGCATCGATTTTGAGCTCACTGGCGGCTGGTGGGGTGCGAAAGGCTGGGCCTGCGAACCACCTCAATTCGGCCGTTGGCTAGGAAGGTGACTTTCATATCGAAATCGTTGATCGACGCTTCCCGGTGGGTGATGGCAATCACAGTCTTCAGCGGGGCGAGGCTGCGCACCGCTTTGTTCAAGGCAGCTTCGGTTTCTGCATCGAGGGCGCTGGTTGCCTCATCGAGTAGCAACACGGACGGATCCCGATACAGTGCCCGAGCGATCCCTACTCGCTGGCGCTGTCCGCCGGAAAGCCTAATCCCCCTGTCGCCAACCTTTGTATCGTAGCCAAAAGGTAGCTCGCTTACGACGAATTCATGGATCTGGGCAGCGCGCGCTGCGCGCTCGACGGCCTGCATGTCTATATCATCGCGAGGTACGCCAAACGCAATGTTCTCAGCGACGCTCGCATCCGCCAGAAAGATGTGCTGCGGCACGTAGCCAATCGTCCGCTGCCAGGCGATGATGTTGTTCGGGTCAAGCGCTATGCCATCGACGCTGATGGTGCCGGATGTGGGAGATAGCAAACCCAGGAGCAGATCCATGAGCGTGCTCTTCCCCGCGCCACTCCTGCCAGTAATGCCAATGCTTGCGTGCGCTGGAAGGGTCAGCTCCAAGCCATCGATAATTGGTCGTTCCGGCCGCGACGGATAAGCGTATCGAACGTTGGTCAGGCGCACTTCCTTGCGCAGTTCCAACTTGTGATCTTCCTTGTACTGAGGTCCAAATGGTAGCGTCAAGTCACGATGGATGCTGTCGAGCGCTGCCGACGAAACCTTAAGCTTTGCAATGCCACGGTACATGACTTGCGCGGCTGGCAGTAATCGATATGCCGCGAATCCATATAGGCCGAGCGCGGGGAGAACCTGCGTCAGTTCCTCCGATCGAAGACGCAGAAAAAGGGTGACAATGATCAAAATGCTGTAACCCGTCGCCTCTACGAGATACAGCGGCGATTGGGCAAGGGTATCGCTGGTCGCCATGTGCCGTGAATATTGACGCGAGGCAGCGTCGAATTTGCCCAAATATGCTTCGTCGGCGCTTGTGACCTTCACGTCCTTGATGCCACCAAGTGCTTCGTTGGTTGCCTTGTAGCGCTCGGCATTGGCGGCCTGACGTTCTTTGCCGATTCGGGCCAGCCGCGTGCGCACCAAGCCATAGATGGCGCCGTAAAGGGCTGCCAGAGTGGCGACGATGCAGAGGGCTGTCACAGGGTCGTAGCTGAAGATGAGCAGAGACATCGCGAACACGATGCTGCCTTGGGCGATCAGCTGTGAAAGTGGCTGGATCAGTTCGAACAAAAGCTGATCGGCCTCGGAGAGGACATTCTTTGCGAGGGTGGACGGATTCCGTTCCAGGAAGAATTCGTATGGCTGGTGTAGATAGCGCGCCAACAACCTGGAACTGAGCGAGTGTCGCTCGAGGTGGACAAACCTGTTCAGGGCGTGCAGCGTGATCGTCTTGAAGCAGGAAGACGCGACTACGACGCCGATGGAGATGGCGCCGAGGAACAAGATGAATCCACGTTCGTTGGACAACCCTATCCGGTCATATACCGAAAGGAGCAGCGGATTTTCATGTAGGACCGCTGGGTTTGCCACCACGGTCAGGAAAGGCATGATCGACAACACGCCGATCGTTTCGGCAATAGCCATTAAGACGACCATCGCCAGCATCCATGAAGCCTTGCGCTTTTCTGCAGGCGTAAACAGTCCCCAGATCCTGGCGAAGTTGCGCAACATCGCTCTAATGCGAAGAATGGCCCTGCGCGAGCTGTGCTCGGTACTGTGAGACGAGGCGTTGTCCAGCCACATCGGTGATGGGGATGCGTAGAGCAGCGCGATCCAAGAAGGATCTGGCCTCCGCCTGATTTCCCAATTGCAACAACAGTCCCACGATCATCATCCCCACCGCCGGATCGCTCGTGCCCGGAGCATACGCCAGCTTCGCTTGCGCCAGCGCCGCCTGCGGGTCGCCCGCGAACCAGAGGAGCTTCGCGGCCTTGAAGCGCAGGCGCCACACGCTGCGGTCGCCCGCGGGCAGCTGGACGCGGTCCAGCATCGCCGCCATCGCGGCTGCGTTGGCCGCGGGCGGGAAGCCCGGGCAGGGCTTCTGCAGGTTGCGTTCGGCGAACTGCTCGTAACCGACCAGCAAGTCAGGCTCGATCGCGCGGGGTGCGCCACCGAAGACCTGCACGATGCGTTCCCTTTCCACCGGGGCGTCGCCGAGGCATTCGATGGACAGCGCCATCAGCGCGCCAAACCTGCGGTCGAGCGGGTCGGGGCGCTGCAGCAGGTGCTCCGCGTGGGCGAGGGCTTCCTCGCGGCGCGGCGGCTGCTGCGCCATCGCCTGCGCGATCAGGTCCATGCGGAGCCAGCGCGAGTCGGGGTGGGTCGTCAGCGCCTGGGCGAGGATCGTGGCCTGGCTGCGCCAGACGGTGGCCCGCGCGAACGTCGCGAACGCCAGCACGGCCAGGATCGCCGCGCACACCAGGCCAAGGAGCCTTGCGCCGTTTTCCACGCGGTCCGGCAGCCCCCGCGTCGCATGCGCGATGAGGCCGGCGAGCGCCCACGCCAGGCCCGCGGTGGGCAGGTACACGCGGTGCTCGAAGTACATCAGCAACGGGAACACGCTGGACTCGAGCGCCTGGCCGACCAGGAAGATCCCGAGGCCGATCGGTACCGCCGGGATCGTGCGGCGCACCCGCCAGGCCAGCACGATCGCCGCGGCCCAGCCGAGGATCGCCACCAGGGTTCCCGGCGGGTCGAGCAGCCCGTGCGAAATCGGGAAATCGTCGTGGTAAAGGCCCAGTCGCGGCCCGATGGGCATCAGGAAGGCGCCGACGTAGTCCCAAAGCGCCCGCGGCTGCGTCAGGAGCCGCTCGGTGAGCGTGAAGCTGCGGTTCGCGTAGCCGCCGACCACGTGCGGTTCTCCGGCGAGCACGAGCCCGAGCGCGACCAGCGCCGGCAGCGCCAGCGTGGCCAGCACGAAGGCGCTGGAGGGCCGCGTGCGCCTGGCGCCGGCGGCCGGCGCGAACGCGAACCACTCGAGCACGCCACACAGGGCGGGGACGAGCACCCCGTTCTCCTTGGAGAGCGCCGCCAGCACGGTGCATGCCGGCACCGTCAGTGCGAGCAGGGCGGTGGCGCGCTTCCGGTCGCCGTCGCGCAGTGCGAACCGGCCATGCAGGTACGCGAGCATCCCCAGCAGCATGAAGAACGCCGACAGCAGCGCCATGCGCTGCACGACGTACAGCACGGTGCTGACCAGCAGCGGATGCAACAGCCAGGCCGCCGCGGCCACCGCCGGCAGCCATCGCGCAGGGGGCGCTTCGTCGCGCGCCGTCGCCCTGGCCAGCGCCTTGAACAGCGCGAACACGCAGGCGCCATTCGCCAGGTGGATCGCGAGGTTGGTGAGCTTCATCGCGAAGACGCTGTCGCCCGACGTCGCGGCGTTGGCCAGGAAGCTGGCCATCGAAATGGAACGCCCGAATTGCCCGGAGGCGTTGCCGAAGATGACTTCCGCGGTTCCGATGGTGCCTCGCATCCAGCGGATCAGCGGCTCGAGGTTGGCGATGTCGTCGAGGACGAGCGGACCCGCCAGTCCAGGGAGGTAGCAAAGCGCGGCGACCAGCAGCGCCGCGGTGACGAACCAGAAGCGCATGTCAGGCCTGCTCCCCAAAAAAAAGCCCCGGCATCGAGCCGGGGCTTATGGTACGGGAATCGATCAGTTACGGCAGGAGGACGGCACGTACTTCTCGTTGCCGGCCGCCGAGCAGGTCCAGGTCAGCTGGCCGCCGCCGATGTTGGTCGGGGTGAGCGTGATGTCGAAGTCCGTCGGAGCGCCGGTGTTCTTCGTGCTGACGGTGATGATGCCGCCCGTGCCGATCTCCACCTTCGAGACATAGGTCGTGGCGCCCGGGAACGAGTAGCCGGCCTCGGCGTTGCTGTCCGGCATGGTCGCCGACGACGACAGCGTCTCGGCCACGGCCAGCTTCGCCGGCGCAGCCATCATGATGCCCTCGGACACCTTCGCGCGGACGGTGTAGTCCTGGTACGCCGGGATGGCAATCGCCATCAGGATGCCGAGGATCGCGATCACGATCATCAGCTCGATCAGGGTGAAGCCCTGCTGCAACTTCTTCATGGTGTCTCCCCTCGGAGGTTTGGTTTCACGTGCCCACATGGCCGGTTGCCCGGTCCGTCGGTCGCCGTGCAATGTCCTGCACGTGCACCCGACTACGCATGCATATTGCGTGCCAACGGGCCGCTTGTGGGGCCCAATTCATGGAACTGCGGGGCCGGTCACGGATCGCCCCGGGCCGTCGCCCGCGCGCCGGGCAGAAAGTGACGCGAAACGTCAGTCCTCGCCGGCGGAAGTGACGCGCAGCGTCACATTTGGCCTGGCCGGCCCGGCTCAGTCGATCCCCAGCTTCTTGAGCTTGTAGCGCAGCGCGCGGAAGGTGATGCCCAGCGCGGCCGCGGTCTTGGTCTTGTTGTAGCGGTTGGCCTGCAGCGCCTCCTCGATGGCCTTGCGCTCCAGGTCCTCGATGTAGTCCGGCAGCGGCGCGCCGACGGGGGCCGCGGTGATGCCCGGGGGCGTTGCCGCCGGCGCGGCCGGCCCGGGTGCGGCGCCCCCCTGCGGCAGCGCCAAGTCGGCCGCGGTGATCACGTCGCCCTCGGCCATGGCCAGGGCGCGCTCCAGGATGTTCTCCAGCTCGCGCACGTTGCCCGGGAAGGGGTAGGCGAGCAGCGCGGCCAGCGCGTCCTCGCCCAGGCGCGCCGGCACGGCCCGGCCCTGCTCCTGCGCGAGGCGCGCGAGCACGTCCTCGGCCAGCTGCGGCAGGTCCTCGCGGCGCTCGCGCAGCGGCGGCACCCGCAGGCCGATCACGTTGATGCGGTAGTAGAGGTCGTGGCGGAAGCTGCCGTCGGCCACCAGCGCGGCCAGGTCCTTGTGGGTGGCGCTGAGGATGCGCACGTCCACCGGGACCTCGGCGTGCGCGCCCACCGGCCGCACCGACTTTTCCTGGATCGCGCGCAGCAGCTTCACCTGCATCGGCAGCGGCAGCTCGGCGATTTCGTCCAGGAACAGGGTGCCGCCGTCGGCGGCCTGGAACAGGCCGGCCTTGTCGGCGTGGGCACCGGTGAAGCTGCCCTTGCGGTGGCCGAAGAATTCGCTCTCCATCAGCTCGGCCGGGATCGCGCCGCAGTTGACCGGCACGAACGGGCCCTTGGCGCGCCCACCCTCGGCGTGGATGGTGCGCGCCACCAGTTCCTTGCCGACGCCGGATTCGCCGGTGATCGCGATCGGCGCCTGGCTGCGCGCGACCTTGGCCACGGTGGCGCGCAGCGCCTGCATCGCCGCGGAGTCGCCGCGCAGCCGCGCCAGCCCGGCCGGCGCCTCGCGCCGGCGCTGGCCCAGGTCGAGCGCATGGCTCACCAGCCGGCGCAGCACGTGGATGTCCACCGGCTTGTTGACGAAGTCGAAGGCGCCGGCCTTCAGCGCCTCCACCGCGGCCTCGACGTTGCCGTAGGCGGTGATCATCGCGGTGGGCGTGTCGGGGTGGTTGGCGCTGATCTCGGCGACCAGGTCGATGCCCGAGCCGTCCGGCAGGCGCATGTCGGTCAGGCACAGGTCGTAGTGGTGCGCGGCGAGCTGGGCGCGTGCCGCGGCCAGCGAGGCAGCGGTGTCGGTGCGCAGGCCCATCCGCCCGAGGGTCAGCACCAGCAGTTCGCGGATGTCCTGTTCGTCGTCGACGATCAGGGCACTGGCGGGGCTGCGGGGGGCGTCACTCATGGGCCAACCTTAACGGATCGGGCTTACGCCGGCAGCATCGCCCGCGGCTCGGGCAGGACGATACGGAAACAGCTCGTGCCGTCGGCCAGGTTCACGTACTCGAGCGTGGCTTCGTTGGCGCGACACAGCTCGCGGGCGATGTACAGGCCCAGGCCGGTGCCGTGCTCGGAGGTGGTGAAGAACGGGCGGAACAGCCTCTCGCGCAATTCCTCCGGGATGCCGGGCCCCTGGTCCCGCACGTCCATGGTCGGCCGCCCGGCCGCCAGGTGGATGTCGAGGGTGACGTCGGCGGGATCGCCGGGGTAGTGGCCATGGGTCAGCGCGTTCTGCAGCAGCACCGTGAGCACCTGCTGCAGGTGCCGCGGGTCGACCAGCGCCGGCACCTGCGGATGCCCGGTCACTTCGATCCGGCCCGACTCCGCGGGCAGCACCTGGCGGAAGTCGTCGACCACGCGCCGCGCGAACTGCGCCAGGTCCAGGTGCTCGGCGCTGGCGCGCTCGCGCCGGGCCAGGCCGAGCACGCTTTCGACGATGCCGTTGGTGCGCTGGCACTGGGCGTGGATGATCTGCAGCAGGCGCTGGTCGGCTTCGCCGATGTCCTCTGATTCCTGCAGGAGCTGGGTGGCGTAGTTGATCGCCGCCAGCGGATTGCGGATCTCGTGCGCGAGGCTGGCGGCGAACCGGCCCAGGGTGTTGAGGGTCAGCGACTCGGCCCGGCGCGAGACCAGCGAGGTGTCGTCCAGGAACACCAGCGCGCTCTCGCCGTGGCCCAGCAGGCGGGCGAAGCGCGGCAGCACCTCGCGCTGCTCGCCGCCCAGGCGCAGCGGCGTGTCCTCACTCTGGCCGGTGCGCCGCCACTCGCGCAGGCGCTCGGCCAGCGGCGGGGCCACCTGTGCCAGGTGCCGGTCGCGGCCGATGTCGCCCACCGCCAGCAGTGCGGCCTCGTTCGCCAGGCGGATCTCGCCGTCGCCATCCACCAGCAGCACGCCAGTGCGCATGCGCCGGATGATCAGTTCGTTGATCGCGGCCAGGTCGGCCAGCTCGCCGCCGCGGCGCTCGGCCAGCGCCTGGGTCTCGCGGATCTGCCGGCCCAGCAGGTAGCTGAGCATCGCGATCGAGAGGAAGCTCACCGCGAACATCAGCGGCTCGGCCAGCGGCCGGTCGAAGCCGCGGACCAGCAGCGAGCTCCAGATGTATTCGCCGATCATGGCCGCGCCGGCCAACGCGCCGGCGGCCAGGCCGTAGCGCAGCGGCAGCAGCAGGGCGGTGGCGGCCACGTTGAACACCAGCATCAGGGCGATGCCGGAGGCGGCCGGGGGCAGCGCGTGGATCGCCAGGGTGCCGGCGACCACGTCCACCAGCATGCCGACCGCCACCTGCCAGCGCAGCCCGCGCTGGCGCAGGCCCCAGTACAGCAAGGCGGCGGAAGCGAGCAGGTAGGCCGCGCTGGTGGCCTTGGCCAGCACGGGGTGCGCCGGTGGCGGCACCAGCTCGCGCACCGGGCCGAACAGCAGCAGCGCCAGCAGCCCGGCCTCGAGCACGCGGTACAGGCTGTAGAAGTAGAGGTCGCGGTATTGCGCCTCGGCGATGCCGGGTGTCGTGGTGGGCATGCGGGTCCCCAGGTCCTCTGGGGAACGTTACCACTGGAAAAGCGCCCCTCATCCGCCCCTTCGGGGCACCTTCTCCCCGCGGGCGGGGAGAAGGGAGTTGCCGAAAGCGCCCCTCATCCGCCCCTTCTGGGCACCTTCTCCCCGCGGGCGGGGAGAAGGGAATGGCGTGGGGGTACAATTTGCGGCTCTGTTCCTCCCCGCGGACTCCGATGAACTTCCACGAATACCAGGCCAAGCAGCTGTTCGCCGATTACGGCATTGCGGTTCCCCCCGGGCGCGTCGCGCGCACCCCCGAAGAGGCGGTGGACGCCGCCAAGGCGATCGGCGGGGATTTCTGGGTGGTCAAGGCGCAGATCCACGCCGGTGGCCGCGGCAAGGCCGGCGGCGTCAAGCTGTCGCGCAGCCTGGACGAGGTGCGCGAGTACGCCAAGGGCATGCTCGGCACGAAGATGGAGACCTACCAATCGGCCGGCGTCGCCCTGCCGATCGACAGCGTGCTGGTCACCCAGGCCACCGACATCGCCAAGGAGCTGTACCTGTCGGTGCTGGTGGACCGCTCGAGCAAGGCGGTCACCTTCATCGCCTCGTCCGAGGGCGGCGTCGAGATCGAGAAGACCGCCGAGGAGAACCCGGACGCGATCAAGACCCTGCACGTCAATTTCGTCCAGGGCCTGATGCCCTACCAGTGCCGCGAGATGGGCTTCTCGCTCGGCCTCAACGCCAAGCAGGTCAACCAGCTCACCAAGATCATGCTGGGCCTGTTCAAGCTGTTCAACGAGAAGGACCTGTCGCTGGTCGAGCTCAACCCGTTGGCGATCCTGAAGTCCGGCGATCTCGCGGTGCTCGACGGCAAGGTCAATTCCGACGACAACGCCACCTTCCGCCACCCCGACCTGGCCGCCATGCGCGACATCCGCCAGGAGGACGAGACCGAGGTGCGCGCCAGCCAGTACGACCTGAACTACGTGACCATGGACGGCAACATCGGCTGCATGGTCAACGGCGCCGGCCTGGCGATGGCGACCATGGACGTGATCAAGCTGGAAGGCGGCGAGCCCGCGAACTTCCTCGACGTCGGCGGCGGCGCGAACAAGGAGCGCGTGACCGAGGCGTTCAAGCTGATCCTGTCCAGCGACAAGGTGAAGGCGATCTTCGTCAACATCTTCGGCGGCATCGTCCGCTGCGACATGATCGCCGAGGGCATCATCGCCGCGGTCAAGGAAGTGGGCGTCGAAGTGCCGGTCGTGGTGCGCCTGGAAGGCACGAACGTGGACGCCGGCAAGGCCCTTCTGAAGAACTCCGGCCTGGCGATCATCCCCGCCGACGACATCAACGACGGTGCCAGGAAGGCGGTAGAAGCCGTTCGCTGACTCTTGTAGAGCCGACCCATGGTCGGCTGCCTGCATGAGCCGACCATGGGTCGGCTCTACAACGAAGGAATGATTTTTCCATGAGCGTTTTGGTCAACAAATCCACCAAAGTCCTCGTCCAGGGCTTCACCGGCACCCAGGGCACCTTCCACGCCGAGCAGATGCTCGAGTACGGCACCAAGGTCGTCGGCGGCGTGACCCCGGGCAAGGGCGGCACCGAGCACCTGGGCCTGCCGGTGTTCGACACCATGTCCGACGCGGTCGCCGAGACCGGCGCCGACGCCTCGGTGATCTACGTGCCGCCGCCGTACGCGGCCGACGCGATCCTGGAAGCGGCCGACGCGGGCATCAAGGTGATCGTCGCCATCACCGAGGGCATCCCGGTGCTGGACATGCTGCGGGTCAAGAACACGCTCAAGGGCTACGAGGACGTGGTCCTGGTCGGCCCGAACTGCCCGGGCATCATCACCCCGGGCGAGTGCAAGATCGGGATCATGCCGGGCCACATCCACATGCCGGGCAAGGTCGCGATCGTGTCGCGCTCGGGCACGCTGACCTATGAAGCGGTGAAGCAGACCACCGACGCCGGCCTCGGCCAGTCGACGGTGATCGGCATCGGCGGCGACCCGATCAACGGCCTGAACTTCATCGACTGCCTGAAGCTGTTCCAGGACGA
>NZ_JBIQNC010000051.1:21839-25934 GCF_044462705.1 Xenophilus sp. | reverse complement strand
GGCAGGCCGTGGCGCTGGCCGACGGCGTAGTCGTTGTGGTCGTGCGCGGGCGTGACCTTCACCACGCCGGTGCCGAACGCGCGGTCGACGTAGTCGTCGGCGATCACGGGGATCAGGCGGTCCACCAGCGGCAGCCTCACGTTCCTGCCGACCAGCTTCGCGTAGCGCTCGTCCTCCGGGTGCACCATCACCGCCACGTCGCCCAGCATCGTCTCCGGCCGCGTGGTCGCCACCGTCAGCGTGCCCGAGCCGTCCTCCAGCGGGTAGGCGATGTGCCAGAGGAAGCCGTCCTCCTCCTCGCTCTCCACCTCCAGGTCGCTCACCGCGCTCTTGAGTTCCGGGTCCCAGTTCACCAGGCGCTTGCCGCGGTAGATCAGGCCCTCCTCGTACAGGCGCACGAAGGTCTCGGTCACCACCTTCGAGAGCTTCCCGTCCATGGTGAAGTACTCGCGGCTCCAGTCCACCGTGTCGCCCATGCGGCGCATCTGCCGGGTGATGGTGTTGCCGGACTGCTCCTTCCAATCCCACACGCGGGCCACGAAGTTCTTGCGGCCCAGGTCGTGGCGGTTCTGGCCCTGGCCCTGGAGCTGGCGCTCCACCACGATCTGCGTGGCGATGCCCGCGTGGTCGGTGCCCGGCACCCACAGCGTGTTCGCGCCCGCCATGCGGTGGTAGCGCGTCAGGCTGTCCATGATGGTCTGGTTGAAGGCATGCCCCATGTGCAGCGTGCCCGTCACGTTGGGCGGCGGGAGCTGGATGGCGAAGGAGGGCGCGCCGTCCTTCGGCTGCTGCGTGCCGCGGAAGCCCGCCCGCGCGTAGCCGCGGCGCTCCCACTCGGGGCCCCAGTGTGCCTCGATGGCGGCGGGTTCGAAGGACTTGGCGAGGCTCTGGAGGCCGGGTTGGGCAGGGGTGTCGCTCATGGCGTGAAAGGGTGGCGCGGCGCGGCCGCAGGGGCCGCGCCGCGCCAGGGGAATCGGGGGAAACACGCGATTTTATCGAGGGGGTTGCGGCCCCGGGCCGCTGGTGATAATCCCGCGATGCTCTTCCTGCTCTCGCCTGCCAAATCACTGGACTACGAATCGCCCCTGCCCGCCGGCATCGAGGCCACGCAGCCGGTGTTCGAGGGCCCGCGCAGCCCGGCGGCCGAGCTGATCCGCCTGATGCGCGGGAAGTCGCCGCAGCAGGTGGCCGAGCTGATGCACCTGTCGGACAAGCTGGCGGCGCTCAACGTGGCCCGCTATGCCGCCTGGAAGCCGCGCGGCACCGAGACCAACGCCCGGCCCGCCGCGCTCGCCTTCGACGGCGACGTGTACGGCGGCCTGCAGGCCAGGAGCCTGACGCCCGCCCAGCTCGCCTGGGCGCAGGCGCACGTCGTCATCCTCAGCGGCCTGTACGGCGTGCTGCGCCCGCTGGACCGCCTGCAGCCGTACCGCCTGGAGATGGGCACGCCGCTGGCCAACCGCCACGGCAAGGACCTGTACGCCTTCTGGGGCGAGCGCATCGCCGGCTACCTGAACGAGCGCGCGGCCGCCGACGCCTCGCCGGTGATCGTCAACCTGGCCTCGCAGGAGTATTTCCGCGCGGTCGACCGCCGGGCGCTGAAGGCGCGCGTGGTCGAGTGCCAGTTCGAGGACTGGAAGAACGGCCAGTACAAGATCATCAGCTTCTTCGCCAAGCGCGCCCGCGGCCTGATGGCGCGCTGGGCGATCCAGCACAAGGCCGGCACGCCGCGCCGGCTGGAGGGCTTCGACCTGGAGGGCTACGCTTTCGCGCCCGCCGCCTCGACGCCCGAACGCCTGGTTTTCCGAAGAAAACAATGACCACCCCCAGTCTTCGCGCACTTCGTGTCGCTTCGCCAACCCCCTTCGAGGGGGCACACTCGGCGGCCCGGCCAAGCCGGTTCCGCGCGTGTCCTCGCATGGCCTGCTCCGCGGCCGCCTGCCTCATGGGCTGCGAGGTCGCGCCGACGCCCGGCGCTGCCCAGGAGCATTGACATGCAACCGATCAGTCCCGAACTGCGCGAATGGATCGTCGCCCAGCTTGCGGCGGGCCATTCCGTCGCTGCGCTGCGCGCCTCCATGCACGCTGCCGGGTGGCGCGACGACGCCACCGACGCGGCGCTGGCCGAGGTGGAGCGCGCCGCGCTCGGCGGTGCGCCGGCCGTTGCCGCGCCCGCCGAGCCGGCCGGCCCCGCGCGCACCGAGATGCCCGGCCCCGACCTGGAGGGCGCGCCGCTGTACATCGATGCCGGCGACCGCCGCGTGCAGGTGCTGCAGACCGTCCAGCATCCGCGCGTGGTCGTCTTCGGCAACCTGCTGGGCGGCGAGGAGTGCGAGGCCCTGATCGCGGCAGCGCGCGCCCGCCTGGCGCGCTCGCTCACCGTGGAGACCAAGACCGGCGGCGAGACGCTCAACGTCGACCGCACCAGCGAGGGCATGTTCTTCGAGCGCGGCGAGAACGAGACGGTGCAGCGCATCGAGACGCGCATCGCGCGCCTGCTGAACTGGCCGCTCGAATTCGGCGAGGGCCTGCAGATCCTGCGCTACGTGCCCGGCGCGCAGTACCGCCCGCACTACGACTACTTCGACCCGCGCGAGCCCGGCACGCCCACCATCCTGCGCCGCGGCGGGCAGCGCGTGGGCACGCTGGTGATGTACCTGCAGGAGCCCGAGCAGGGCGGGGCCACCACCTTCCCCGACATCGGGCTGGAGGTCGCCCCGGTGCGCGGCACCGGCGTCTTCTTCAGCTACGACCGGCCCGACCCGGCCACCCGCACCCTGCACGGCGGCGCGCCGGTGCTGGCGGGCGAGAAGTGGGTCGCCACCAAGTGGCTGCGCGAGCGGGAGTTCAGGTGAAGGTCAGCGCCAACGGCATCGCCATCGAGGTCGAGGACACGGGCGGCGACGGCCCGGTCGTGCTGCTGATCATGGGCCTGGGCATGCAGTTGATCGCCTGGCCCGAGCCTTTCGTGCAGGGGTTGGTGCGCTCCGGCTACCGCGTGGTGCGGCACGACAACCGCGACATCGGGCTGTCGCAGTCCTTCGACGGCGCGCGGCGGCGCAACCTGCTGTGGGAGGCGCTGCGCCAGAAGATCGGCCTGCCCGTGCGCGCGCCCTACACCCTGCAGGACATGGCGCTGGACGCCATCGGCGTGCTCGATGCGCTGGACATCCGCGACGCGCACATCGTCGGCGCCTCGATGGGCGGCATGATCGCGCAGCGCGTGGCGGCCACCGCGCCGCAGCGCACGCGCTCGCTGGTCAGCATCATGAGTTCCAGCGGCGCGCGCGGCCTGCCCGGCCCACGGCCGGAGGTGGGCTCGGCGCTGATGCGCCGGCCCCGATCGCAGGACGAGGCGTCGCTGGTTGAGTACTCGCTGGGCCTGGTGCGTATGATCGCCAGCCCCGGCTGGCCCTTCGACGAGGCCGCCAACCGCGAGCGCATCGCCATCGGCCTGCGCCGCAGCTACCGGCCCGAGGGCATCGTGCGGCAGATGCTGGCCATCGGCGCCGACACCGGCCTGCGCTGCGAGGTGCTGCCGAAGATCACCGCGCCCACGCTGGTGCTGCACGGCGACGCCGATCCGCTGGTGCCCATCGCCTGCGGGCGCGACACCGCGCGGCGCATCCCCGGCGCGCGCTTCGAGGCCATCCCCGGCTTCGCGCACGACCTGCCGCCGGGCGCGCAGGAGGCGCTGCTGGCGCACATGATCCCCTTCCTGCAGGCGGTGGACGCCAGATGAGCATCGGCAACACCCCCGAGCAGTCGCAACTGGGCCGCAGCTCGGCCTACGTGGACCGCTACGACCCCTCGCTGCTGTTCCCGCTGTCGCGCGCGCCGCAGCGGCAGGCGCTGGGCATCGCGCCGCCGCCGCCCGGCGAGGCGCCGCGCCTGCCCTTCTTCGGCGCCGACATGTGGAGCGCCTTCGAGGTTTCGTGGCTCAACCCGCGCGGCAAGCCGCAGGTGGCGATCGCGCACTTCACCATCCCCTGCGAGTCGCCCAACATCATCGAGAGCAAGTCCTTCAAGCTCTACCTCAACAGCTTCAACGGCAGCGCCTTCGCCGACGCCGAGGCGGTGCGCGAGCGCCTGCGC